>NZ_JAQISV010000083.1:0-543 GCF_048569675.1 Geodermatophilus sp. CPCC 206100 | reverse complement strand
CCCCGCCGCGCGGCGGCGCACCGGACGACGCCGCAGCCCGCGACGCCGCAGTCGCCGGCCGCCGCGCAGCCACCGGCTCGGGCGGCCGAACCGGCGCCGTCCGCTCCGCCCGCGGGCGACGGCTGGCCGGAGAGCACGCGGCCCGGCACGGGCAGCCCGGCCCAGGCCCCTGCGGCGGCCCGGCCCGCCGCGGACGACGGCTGGCCCGCGACCACTCCGCCGGGCTCCGGCGCCCCGGCCCGGCCCGCGCCGGCGTCGCCGCCGCCGGCTCCGGCCGCCCAGTCCGCTCCGGCCGCCCCGCCGGCTCAGGCAGAGCCGGCCCGGCGCGCCCGGATGGCCGCCGGGGAGCCCGACATCCCGCTCCCGCCCGAGCCGGCCGACGACGAGGACTGGCCGCACGCGCCCCGCCCCGCGGAGGCCGCTGCCGCGGCGGCCCGCCTCGAGCAGCCGCGGCCGGAGCCCGCCGCTCCCCGGGCGGCGGGCGAGTCGGCCCCGGCCCCGCGCGGGGGCGGGCCGACGCCGGCGGTCTCGGCCAACCCCGAG
>NZ_JAQISV010000082.1:0-771 GCF_048569675.1 Geodermatophilus sp. CPCC 206100 | reverse complement strand
CGACTTCGCCCGCCGGCCCTGGCCCCGCGGGGGGCGCGGGGGCCCCGGCGGGCGGGGCCCCCGGCGCGGGCGGCGGGGCCGGCAGCGGTTCCGGTGCGGGCGGCGGCTCGGGTGCGACCACCAGGACCGCCGGCGGCGGCGCGGGCGCGGCCGGGGGCAGGGCCGGCGGCCCCACGGGTGCGGGCGTCGGGATCGGCGGGACCGGAGCGCCCGCGTAGACCGCCGCCAGCTGGAGGACGGTGGCGACGTAACTACCGGAGTGGTTGTAGGCGAACACCGCCCGGGCCTGGGCCGCGAGGGAGGAGAGGTCCCCTCCGGCTGCGCAGAGGTAGCGGGCCGCGGCAGCGGCGGCGTCGTAGACGTTGAAGGGGTCGCGGCGGCCGTCGCCGTTGGCGTCCGCGCCGTAGCGGGCCCACGTCGACGGGATGAACTGCATCGGGCCGACGGCGCGGTCGTGGCTGGTGTCGCCGTCCAGCCGGCCGCCGTCGGTGTCCACGATCCGCGCCGTCCCGGCACCGGTGAGGGCGATGCCGACGATCGGCGGGGAGGAGAGCCCGTCGCTGGTGAGGACGGCGCCGGCGAAGCGGCCGTGGTTGGACTCCACCCGGCCGATGGCGGCGAGCAGCGACCAGTCGATGGAGCAGGAGGCCGGCGCTCCGGCGGCCGCGCGGGTGTAGGCGTCCAGGGCCGTGGCCGGGATCCCGTGCGCGGCCAGCGCGGACACCGTCGCACCGGGCGCCCGCGGCGCGGCCGCCGCCGGCTCGGGGGCCG
>NZ_JAQISV010000081.1:0-1521 GCF_048569675.1 Geodermatophilus sp. CPCC 206100 | reverse complement strand
CTTGCCCCCCGCCTTGCCGGCGGCCCCGAGGCGCCCGCCGCCGCGCGGTCGATGAGCCAGTACGCCTGCCACGCCATGTTCCTCGGTGCCACCGCGGACGCCGTCGAGCGGTACCGGCGGACCGCGGCCCTGCACCGGGCGGCCGGTGATCGGGTCAACGAGCTGATGGCCGAGGTCTCGGTCTGCCAGGCCGCGACCTACGGCGGCGGCGCCGACTGGGCGGCCGCCCGCGTCGCCGAGCTGCTCGGGCCACTGGCCGAGCTCGGCAACCCGAGCGGTCTCGCCTGGGCGTACTACGTGCTGGGCGAGGCGACCGCCGCGGCCGACCCCGACCGGGCCCTCGCCGCGTACGCCGCCGTCCTGGAGCACGGCACCGACGTGGACAACCGGCTGTTCGTCATGCTGGCGCGCAGCTCGGCGCTGACGCTGCTGGCCGGTGGGGGATCGGACGCGACCGCGCTCGAGCGGTTCGGAGAGGTGCTCGACCAGTGGGAGGACCTCGGCAACGAGCTGTCCCAGTGGTGGGTGCTGGAGAACCTCGCCGTCCTCCTGGCGCGGATCGGGGAGCCCCGCGATGCCGCGGTGCTGGCGGGAGCGGTGGCCGCCAACCGGCACCGGTACCCGGCCTTCGTGCGCAACCAGGCGCTCGAGCTGGCCGTCCGCGCCCTCCGCGGGCGGCTCGGCGACGCCGGCGTGGACGCCGCGACCGCCGAGGGCGCCGCGCTGACCTTCGCCGCCGCCGTGGCCCTGGCCAGAGCGGCGATCCGGCGCGGCTCCTGACGCGGTCGGCGCCTCCGGAGGCCGACCGCCCGGTCGGTGCGGTCCGGCAATCGTCCGCGCGCCGCGCGCGAACCCCGTGACACCGGGACTCCCCTCGGTCCAGCATCTGCCCCAGGCGAGTCACGGGGGGAAGGCCCAGTCAGCGGCGGTTGGGCGGGGGTGGCGGTCGGTGACGGATCTGGCTACCGCGCGCCACGGACCGGCTCCCGGGCCCGGCCTCCCGACCGGTGCCGAGCCGCAGCCGGTCGAGCCGCCGCCGGACGTCGCGGGCGGCCTGGAGCTGACCCGGCTGATCGCCCTGGCCCGGCTCACCGCCCCGCAGGCCCTCGAGATCGGCGCGGGCCTGGTGGCGGAGGCGGCGCGGCGACCCGAGCCGGGAGCCGGGAGCCCGGGCGGCGACCGGGTGGACCTCGGTCGGACCGTCGTCCGGGCCGACGGGCGGGTGGCGCTGCGCCCCGCCGCGGTCGGCGGGTCCGGTCGACCGCCGGCGGCCGGCCCCACCGTCGAGGCGCTCCTGGCGGACGTGGCCGGTGCCGCGCGGCACCGCGCCCGCGGCCAGGACGCGGCCCCCGAACCGCTGCTGGACGCGCTGGACCGCGCGGTGGCGGAGCTGCCGGCCGCCGGCGCCCCCGCCGTCGCCCGGGACCTCGCACAGGCGGCCGCCGCCATCGACCGCGGCGCCGTCCGCGGCGAGCTCGCCGCGCTGGTGCGGGCGGCCGGCGCGGCCAGGGGCGCGGGGCA
>NZ_JAQISV010000080.1:0-2071 GCF_048569675.1 Geodermatophilus sp. CPCC 206100 | reverse complement strand
CGCCCAGCGCCGCGGCGGCCAGCGCGGGCAGCCCGGCCCGGGCCACGCCGGCCAGCCCGGCGGGGCCGGCGACGCGCGCCACGACGGCGAGCAGCCCGATCCCGGCCACGGTCACGCCGAGGCTGTGCCCGGCGGCCAGAGCCGCGCCGCGGTCGGCGGCCGGCAGCACCCGGGCGAGCACGACGTCGGCGACGACGGCGAGCAGCCAGCCGCCCAGCACGCAGACCGTCGGCGCCCGCCACAGCCCGCGGGCGTACAGCGCCCGGGTGAGGACGGCGACCAGCGCGTAGCCGGGCAGGCCGGGCGCGAAGGCGATGATCGTGTCGCGCAGCGCGGCGACGGTCACGGCCGGCTCCCCGCCGAGGAAGACCCGCGCCATCGGACCGGCCACCGCCACGAGCACCGCCGCGGCCGCCAGCGCGGTCACCACCACGAGGACGGTGACCGGGGCCAGCGCCCGCCGGAACCCGCGCTCGTCGCCGGCCTCGGCCCGCTCGGCCAGCCCCGGGTAGGCGGAGGTGGCCAGCGGAACGGCCAGCGCCGCCCACGGGACCAGGAAGAGGGTGAGGCCGGCGGTGTAGGCGACCTGCGTGCCGTCGGGGGCGCCCGTGTTGGCCAGCCGGATCGCCACCACGGCCACCAGCTGCTGACCGGCGAGGGTGAGCACGCCGGCCAGCGCGAGCCGGCGCACCCGCGGCGCCGCGCCGACCGGGAACCGCAGCGACGGGCGCAGGCCGAGCCGCAGCCGCCGCACCGGGAGGAGCAGGCTGAGCGTCAGGACCGCCACGCCGAGCGTCGTCCCCACGGAGAGGACCAGCTCGGTCGGGGTCGAGAGGTCCTCGGCCGACCGGCTGCCGCCGATGGCGGCGAAGGCCAGGTAGGCGCCCGCCACGACCACGCTCGACAGCAGCGGCGCCAGCGCCGGCCCCCCGAAGCGGCGGTGGGCCTGCAGCACCCCGGTGAACACGATGCCGATGCCGTAGAGCACCACCTGCGGCGCGAAGACCAGCAGGAACCGGGCCGCGAGCGCCACCTGTCCCGGGTCCCCGCCGCCCAGGAGCAGCCGGGCGATCGGCTCGGCGAACACCGCCACCAGCACCGCCAGCGGGGTGAGCACCAGCAGGCTCCAGCCCAGCAGCGCCGATGCGGTGCGCCGCACCAGCTCCCGGTCCCCGGCGGCGATCCCGCCGGCCAGCATCGGGACGACCAGGCTGGCCAGCGCGCCGCCGGCCACGACCTCGAAGACGATGTTGGGGACGTTGTTGGCCGCCAGGTAGGTGTCCCCGGTGCTGTCGGCACCGACGGCGTTGGTGAACACCAGCGTGCGACCGAACCCGGCCAGCCGGGCCAGGACGGTGAGGACGGCGATCAGCGCGGCGGCGCCGGCGACCCCGGTGAGGACCTGCCGGCGGGTCATGCCGGGCGGCGGCCGAGCCGGTCCAGTTCCCGCAGCCCCGGGGTCGCCTCGATGACCGCCGTGAAGCTCACCTTCTCGCTGACCAGGGTCAGCGCGACGACGGCGGTCAGCAGCGCGGCGCGGGCCGCCCGCCCGGGCAGCGCCGCGAGCCGCAGCCCGAGCAGGGCGCCGACGGCGTTGGCGCCGCAGTCACCGAGCATCACCCGCTCGCCGAGGTCTGCGGGCAGCACGCCGAGGGTGGCGCCCAGCGGGCCGGCGACGAGGGTGCCGGCGGCGCCGCCGAGCGTGGTCCCGGCGAGGAGGGCGGCGGCCTTGCCGGCCCGCCCGGGGCGCAGGTCGAGCAGGTTGACCAGGTTGGCGGTGCCGGCGACCAGGCCGGTGGTGAGGACGCCGTCCAGCAGCGTGCCGGCGCCCCGGCCCCGCCGCGTGAGCAGCGCCGCGGCCGCGGCGGCCGCGCCGATGCCGGCGACCTTGACCGCGCCGGCGGACACCCGCCCGGCGCGCAGGGCGCGCAGGTGGCCGGCCAGGCCCTTGTCGCGGGCCTGCTCGGGGCGCGCGCCGGCGAGGTCGTCGTAGCCGCCCACGAGGCCGGAGACGCCGCCGGCGAGCAGGGCGGCGGCGCGGGTGCCGGCCGGGGCCCCGGCCGCCGCCGGC
>NZ_JAQISV010000079.1:0-2453 GCF_048569675.1 Geodermatophilus sp. CPCC 206100 | reverse complement strand
CGCCGACCCCGCCGGACCGGCCGCGGAGCCCCCGCCGGAGCCGGGCGCGGCGCAGGCTGCCGAGCCCCCCGCGGAGCCGGGTGCCGGGTCCGAGCCGGCGCCGGCTCCCGCCGTGCCGGGGGCGGCTCCCGAGGCGGCCCGCCCGCGACGCCGTCGCGACGTGCGCGCCGCCGTGCTGGTCGGCGTGCTCACCCTGCTGCTCGGCTTCGCCTTCGCCGTCCAGGTCCGCACCACCGGCACCGAGGAGAGCCTCGCCGGGGCGCGGGAGGAGGACCTGGTCCAGATCCTCGACGAGCTCAACGCCCGCGAGGACCGGCTGCGCACCCAGATCGCCGAGCAGCGCGCCCAGCTGCGCGACCTCAACAGCTCCGACAGCCAGTCCGAGACCGCGCTGCAGACCGCCCGCGACCGCGCCGAGGCCCTGGGGATCCTCAACGGCACGGTCGCCGCCGCGGGGCCGGGGCTGGTGATGACGGTGCTCGACCCCGAGGGCCGGGTCCGGGTGGCCGACCTGCTGGACGCGATCCAGGAGCTGCGCGGGGCGGGTGCGGAGACCATGCAGATCGACGGCGTGCGCATCGGCGTCTCCTCGGCCGTCACCGGGGAGCCCGGCGCGCTCAGCGTGGACGGCACCCCGGTGTCCAGTCCCTACGAGGTCCTCGTCATCGGCTCCCCGCAGGACCTGCAGACCGCGATGAACATCCCCGGCGGCGTCGTCGACCGGGTCGGCCGGCAGGGCGGCACGGTCCAGATCCAGCAGTCCGAGCGGGTGGTCGTGGACGCGTTGCGGCCCCTGGACGAGCCTCAATACGCTCAGCCGGAGCCTGGCGGCTGACCCGCCGGCCCGGACCGTCTGGAGACGACGCCGCATGTCCACGCCCGACGACCGCCGCTACACCGAGCAGCACGAGTGGGCCCTGGTCCAGGGCGGCGCGGGCGCGGGGACCGTCGTCCGGGTGGGCATCACCGACCACGCCCAGGACGCCCTGGGCGACATCGTGTTCGTGCAGCTGCCGGAGGTGGGGTCGGCGGTCGCGCCGGGGAACCCGATCGGCGAGGTGGAGTCGACCAAGTCCGTCTCCGACGTCTACTCCCCGGTCGCGGGCGTGGTGGCCGCGGTGAACGAGGCCCTGGCCGACGCCCCGGAGACCGTCAACGCCGATCCCTACGGGGCCGGCTGGCTGGTCGAGATCAGCGTGCCGGGCGACGCCGGGGACCCGACGGAGGGGCTCCTGGACGCCGCCGCGTACGAGGCTCTCGTCGACGCCACCTGACCCCGCGGGAGCCCGCCCGGCGATCACTATGCTGACCTGGGGTGGGACCCCCGGCGCCCGTGCAGGGCGCCGTCGGACCCACCCTGGAGGTGCGGTTGACCCTCGGGTCGGCCGCTGGTTCCATGACCACGGCCCGCCGTGACCCACACGGCGGCCGACCCACGACGGACTGCCCGGTCCGTCGTCCGCCGGCCGCCCGCGGCCGTCCACGAGACCGCGGCGGTGCCACCCCTGCACCGGAGGAGACAGACGTGCACTGCACTCGCTGTGGCCACAACAACCCCGAGGGCAGTCGCTTCTGCGCGCAGTGCGGCGCGGCGCTGTCCCAGGAGCGGATCGGCGAGTCCACCAGCGTCATCCCCAAGGTGGGCGGCGAGGACTCGGCCGAGACGCCCGAGGTGGCCGAGACCGACGCCCACGCCGGGGCGGTGGAGTCGCTGCCCGCCGGCTCGGCGCTGCTCGTGGTCAAGCGCGGCCCCAACGCGGGCAGCCGCTTCCTGCTCGACCAGGACGTGACGACCGCCGGCCGTCACCCCGACAGCGACATCTTCCTCGACGACGTCACCGTCAGCCGCCGGCACGTGGAGTTCCACCGCGAGGGCGGCGGCTTCTCCGTGCACGACGTCGGCAGCCTCAACGGCACCTACGTCAACCGGGAGCCGGTGGACGTCGCCACGCTGGCCGGCGGGGACGAGGTGCAGATCGGCAAGTTCCGGCTCGTGTACCTGACCGGTCCGCGCACGGGCGAACCCGCTCCTCGCTCGTGAGCGGACCGGGCAGCGCCCGCCGGGTGCCGTCGGCAGCGTGACCGCGGTGGCCTCGCGCGCGAGCGCGTACGGGGACGCCGGCGACCAGCGCACACCCCGCCTCACCATCGGCGAGGTGCTGGGCGTGCTGCGCGACGACTTCCCCGACGTGACGATCAGCAAGATCCGGTACCTGGAGTCCGAGGACCTCGTCCACCCCCAGCGCACCGCGTCGGGGTACCGGAAGTTCTCGTCGGCGGACGTGGACCGACTGCGGTACGTGCTGGCCGCCCAGCGGGACCACTACCTCCCGCTGAAGGTGATCAAGGAGCACCTGGACGCGCTCGACCGCGGCGAGCCGCTGCCCGGCGGCGGGCCGCCGGCGGCCGAGCCGGCCCCGGCCGCCGCGGCGGAGGAGGCCGCGGCCCTGCCG
>NZ_JAQISV010000078.1:0-5071 GCF_048569675.1 Geodermatophilus sp. CPCC 206100 | reverse complement strand
GAGCCGGCCCCGGCCGCCGGGTCCGCCCCCGACGCGTCCGGCGAGGGCGCCGCGGCCGCGCCGCGCCGACGCCGGCGTCGCCGGGGCGGGGCCAACCGCGGCTCCGCCGAGCCCGCCGCCTGATGGAGGACCCCGTCCTCCCCACCCCTCGCACGCTCGGGGTGGGACCCGGGACGGGGCCGGCGGTGCGGCGACCGACGCTGCGGGGGTGGATCTGGACGGCGGCCACCCTCGCGCTGGTCGTCGTCGCCGCCCTGCTGTGGCGGGGCTCGGACGCGGCCGCCACCCGCAGCACCACGGCAGATCCGGCCGGCGTCCCCGCGGGGACGCCGGCCGGCGCCGTCTCCACCTCCTGGTCCGCGTCGACCACCACGGCCGGCGGCACCGCACGCCCCGCCGTCCACGGCGGGCGGGTGGTCGTCGCCGACGGCCACGGCGTGCGGGCGCTGGACGTGGCCACCGGCGAGACCGCCTGGCAGTACACCCGCGCCAACGCCCGGCTCTGCGACTGGACGCTGGCGGGCAGCGTGGTGGTCGCCGTCTCCGGCACCGAGGACCGCTGCGACGAGGCGGTCGCCCTCTCCACCGACACCGGCGTCCGCTCGTGGACCCGCAACGTCGACTTCCGCGCCGACGTGACGCTGACCAGCACCGACCGGATCGTGCTGGCCGCCTCCCCCACCGGCGTGGTCACCCTCGACCCGGTCGGGGACAACACCCGGTGGCGCCAGCCGGCCGGCGAGGGCTGCCGGATCGTCGGCGCCGACGTCGGGGAGGCCGGGGTCGTCGTCCTGCAGCGGTGCGCGGGCTCGGCAGCGCTGCAGCTGCGGCTGTTCGACGGCTTCCAGGGCGGTGCGCTGTGGTCGCGCGACGTCCCCGAGGGGACGACGCTGGCCGGCGTCGGCCCGACCGTGGTCGTCGCCGGGACCGACGGCGTCCAGTTGCTCGCCGCGGCCGACGGCGCCCCCCTCGGGTCGCCGCTGCCGGGCGCCACGGCGCAGGTCACCGCCATCGGCGACACCGCGCTCGTCCTGGCCGACGGCCTGCTGTCCGCCGTCGACCAGGCCGGCGGTGCGGTCCGCTGGCAGGTGCCGGCCACCGGCCTGCCGGCGGCCGCGACGACCCGGAAGCTCCCGGCCCCCGCCGCGACCGTCCCGGTCCCCGAGGCGGGCGCGATCGTCCTCCGCGACGTCGACTCCGGGCAGGAGCAGGGCCGCGTGACCGGCGCCGACCTGCCGGACGGTGCGCTGGTCACCGTCGTGGGCCCGGTCGTGGTCGCGCAGGAGCCCGACCGGGTGGTCGCCGCGCGCTGAGCGCCCCGATCCGCCGACCCGGAGCGGCAGCCGCGCCGCGGCCGGGGTTCACTGGGGCCATGGCAGTGCCCGCCGGTGCCGGAGACACCCCTCCCCTCGCGATCGCCCCCGACGACCTGCGGCAGCTCGCCGACCACGACGCCCGCCACCGGACGTTCCCCGGCGGCGCCGGGCCGCTCACCGCCTTGGACACCGGCGGCGACGGCGAGCGCGGAACCGTGCTCCTCGTGCCCGGCTACACCGGTAGCAAGGAGGACTTCGCGCCCCTGCTGCGGCCGCTGTGCGTCGCCGGCTTCCGGGTCGTCGCGCTCGACCAGCGGGGCCAGTACGAGTCCCCCGGCCCCGACGACCCCGCCCGGTACACCGTGGCCGAGCTGGCCTGTGACCTGGTCGCCGTGGCCCGGGAGCTGCGTCCCGGGTGCCCGGCCCTGCACCTGGTGGGGCACAGCTTCGGCGGGCTGGTCAGCCGCGCCGCCGTCCTCGCCGACCCGGGCCTGTTCACCTCGCTGACCCTGCTCGGCTCCGGTCCCGCCCGGCTGGTCGGTCCGCGCGCCCAGCTGCTCGACCACCTCGCCCCGCTGCTGGACGCCGGCGGGCTGGAGCTGGTCAACGAGACCCTCGAGCAGCTGTCCATGACCGACCCCCGCGCGCAGGCCGTGCCGGCCGCGACCCGGGACTTCCTCACCCGCCGGTTCCTCGCCAACGCCGAGGCGGGCCTGCGCGGGATGGCCGACGCCATGACCACCGAGCCCGACCGGGTGGCCGAGCTCGCGGCGGCGGGCGTGCCGGTGCTGGTGGCCCACGGCGCCGCCGACGACGCCTGGACGCCGGCGGCCCAGGCGGACATGGCCCGGCGACTGGGCGCCCGCCACGAGGTGGTGCCGGGGTCGATCCACTCCCCCGCGATCGAGAACCCGGAGCGGACGCTCGAGGTCCTCCTCGACTTCTGGAGCTCGGATCCCGCCGCGGCGGCGGCGCGCTCGTGAGCCCCTCGGCGCGTGACTGGACGCCGGAGGAGGACCTCCTCGGCTTCTTCGGGCCCGACAGCGTGACGTGGCGGGTGCACGCCGACCCGGTCTTCTCCGTCGGCGGGCTGCGGGCCCTGCTGCTGCAGGCGCTGCACCCGGTGGCCATGGACGGCGTCGCGACCCTGTCCGAGGGCTTCCGCACCGATCCCTGGCCGCGCCTGGTGCGCACGGCCGCGTACGTGGACACGCTGACCTTCGGCACCCGGCGCGACGCGGTCCGCGCGGTGCGGCGGGTCCGCGGCATCCACCGCCCGCTGGCCGGGGTGGAGCCGCGCAGCGGTCGCGCCTACCGCGTCGACGACCCCGACCTGCTGCTGTGGGTGCACTGCTGCGAGGTCGACTCGCTGCTCGACGTCGCCCGGCGGGCCGGGGTCGTGCGGACCGACGACGAGGCCGACCGCTACGTCGCCGAGCAGGTGACCGCGGCCGTCCTCGTCGGGTGCACCGCGTCCGAGGTCCCGCGCACGGCCGCCGAGCTGGCCGGCTACTTCGACCGGGTCCGGCCCCTGCTCGCCCTGACGCCGGCGGCCCGCGAGGCCATGCGACTGGTGGTGACGCCGCCGATGCCGGCCTGGGTGCGGTTCCTGACGCCGGCGCGACCGGCGTGGGGGACGCTGGCCTCGCTCGCGGTGGCGACGCTGCCGCGGTGGGCGCGGCGGATGTACTCCCTGCCGGGGCTCGAGGTGACCGACGCGGCCGCGACCGGCGCGGTGCGGGCGTTCCGGCTCGGCATGCTCCGGCTGCCGCAGCGGGTGCGCCGCTCGCCCATCGTGTGGGCGGGCTTCGAGCGGGTGGCGGCGACCGAGCCGGCCAGCGCCTGAGGGAGGCCCTCAGTCCTCCTCGGCGAGGAAGCTCCAGGTCTCCCGCGGCCGGGTCGCGGCCTGACCGGCCGGGCAACTGGGCCGGAAGTCGCACCAGCCGCACTGCCGGCCCGGGGCGGCCGGGAAGGCGGCGTCCCGGTCCTGCCCCTCGTCCAGCGCGGCGCTGGCGGTGACGATGTCGGCGGCGACGTCCTCGGCGCGGCGGAGGTGGTTGGCCAGGGACCGGTCGGTGTGCTCGAAGGCGGCGACCGTGCCGCTGGGCACGTGGTGCAGCTCCACCCGCGTGCACGGCCGGCGCAGCGTGCGGCGGACGGCCAGCACGTACAGCGCCAGTGCCTGCGACCCGCGGGCGTCGTCGTCGGTGCTGGGCACGCGCCCGGTCTTGTAGTCGACGACGACGAGCTCGTCGCCGCGTTCGTCGATCCGGTCGACCCGGCCCGACAGCGTCATGCGCTCGGTGGTCGTGCTGACCGTGCGCTCCCGCGCCCGGGGCTCCTCGGTGGGGTCGAGCCCGGACACGTAGTCGCCGAGCCAGCCCGCCGCCCGCGCGCGCCAGCGGTCGGACTGCTCGTCGTCGCGGAAGCCCGCGGGTGACCACGCCGCGTACAGCAGCTGCCGGGCGGCGGCCGGGGTGCGGCGCTCGACCGGGAGGTCCCACCACGAGGCGAGCACCTGGTGCAGCGCCGTCCCGACCGTGTGGTGGGCGAAGCGGGGACCGCGCGGCGGGGTCGGCCGGTCGATGTTGGCGTACCGGTACCGCCGCGGGCAGTCGGAGAAGTCGGCCAGCGACCGGGGCGAGGCGCGCAGCAGCCGCTTCGGCATGCCGGGCAGGACCGCCTGCGCGCCGTCGGTCGGGTTGCGCATGCCCGCCACCGTAGCCGCGGGGTCCGACGGCCCCGGGGTCAGTCGCGGAACGGCGTGGCGCCGGTGCCGGCGGCGAGCAGCGCCTCCAGCTGGTCGGGCGCGGTCGTGCAGGCGGCGATCGGCGTCGTCTTGTTCGTCCCGTGGTAGTCGCTCGAGCCGGTGACCAGCAGGCCCCGCTCGCCGGCCAGCCGGCGCAGGTGCGCGCGCTCGTCGGCGTCGTGGTCGGGGTGGTCGACCTCCAGGCCCATCAGCCCGGCGTCCACCATCGCCGCGATCGCCTCGTCGCCGACCACCCGGCCGCGCTTGGTGGCCAGGCCGTGCGCGAAGACCGGCACCCCGCCGGCGGCGCGGACCAGCGCGATGCCCTCGAGGACGTCGGTGTCGGCCTTGGCCAGGTAGTAGGGGCTGCGGTGGTGCAGCAGGGTGGCGAAGGCCTGGTCGACCGACGCCACGACGCCGGCGTCCACCAGGGCCCGCGCCACGTGCGGGCGGCCCACGACGCCGCCCTGCGAGCGCTCGACGATCTGCGCCCAGGTCACCGGGTAGCCGGCCGCGGCGAGGGCGTCCACGATGCGCTCGCCACGGGCGAGCCGCTCGGTGCGCAGCCGGGTGCGCTCGGCGACCAGGCCCGGGTGGTCGGGGTCGAACAGGTAGGCCAGCAGGTGCACGCTGATCGGCGGGGCACCGGAGGGGAACCACCGGCAGGACAGCTCCATCCCCGGGACGACGGTCAACCCCGCCGGCCGGGCCCGCTCGACCTCGGCCCAGCCCGCGGTCGTGTCGTGGTCGGTGAGGGCCAGCACGTCGAGCCCGGCGGCGCGCGCGGTCGCCAGGAGCTCGGTGGGGGTCTCGGTGCCGTCGGAGACCGACGAGTGGGTGTGGAGGTCGATCCGCATCACCGGTCAGCCTGCCGCACCCGGCGCCCGGCGACCCGGCGGCGCGGCGGCCGCGGTCCGCGCAGCGGCGGGATGGGCTCGGTGTCGCGCCGTCCGGCGTCCGCGCCGGCCGGGCCGGTCCCCGGGCCGCCGGCCGGGTCGCCGGTCTC
>NZ_JAQISV010000077.1:0-5307 GCF_048569675.1 Geodermatophilus sp. CPCC 206100 | reverse complement strand
GGCGCGGCGGCCACCGCCTCGCGGACGGCGAGCCCGGCGGCACTGGCGCCGCCGCCCAGGCCGGGCGAGGAGGCGCCGCCCAGGCCGGCGCCGGCCGACCCACCGAGGCGGGGGCTGCGGTCGGACACGGGGGTGAGCCCGGCGCCGCGGCCGGCGCCGGTGCGGCGGGGCAGCGCCACGGGCTCGGGGTCGGGTGCCGGCAGCTCGGGCTCCAGCTCGTCGGCGTAGCGGTCCTCGACGAAGGGGTCGACGTCGGCGTAGCGGTCCACCGCGTCGTAGCGGTCGTCGTAGCCGTCGTCCGCGGCGTACCGGCCGTACCGGCGGTCGTCGAGGTGCCGGTCGTCCAGACGCCGGTCGTCATGCCGGTCGTAGTCGGCCTGCCGGGCGTCGTACCGGCCGTAGGCGCGGGCGTCGTCGTCCTCGACGAGCCCGAGGTAGATGCCCATCTTGCGCATGGCTCCGGCCATCAGCCCTCCCCCTCTGGTGAAACCGCTCGATCACCCGGGCTGGTGGGACCCGTGTGACTGGTGTGACTCGTCCTCCCGGGAGGGTAGGGGCCGCTCCCCGAAGACCGCGGTTCCGACACGCACGAGCGTGCTGCCGGCGGCGATCGCCACCTCGAGGTCGGCGCTCATGCCGGCCGAGACGTCGCGGGCCTCCGGGTGGTCGGCGCGGACCCGCTCCGCGAGCGCGGCGAGCCGGGCGAACGCCGGGCCGGGCTCGGCGTCCCGGGGGGCGACCGCCATGAGGCCGCGCAGGCGCAGCCCCTCCTCGACGGCGACCGCGTCGGCCAGCTCCGGCACCGCGGCCGGCTCCGCGCCCCCGCGGGCGGCCAGCTCGCCCTCCGGACCGCCGAGGTCCACCTGGAGGAAGACGTCCACCGGGCGCCCGGTCTCGGCGCCGACCCGGCCCAGCGCCCGGGCGAGCGGGAGCCGGTCGACCGAGTGCACCACCGCGCCGAGCCGCGCGACGGCGGCGGCCTTGTTGCGCTGCAGCTGGCCGACGAAGTGCCAGCGCAGCGGCAGGTCGGCGAGCTCGGCGGCCTTCCCGGCGAGCTCCTGCGCCCGGTTCTCCCCGAAGTCGGCCTGCCCCAGGGCGGCCAGCTCCCGGACGGCCGCCGCGGGCCACGTCTTGCTCACCGCGAGCAGGCCGACGGAGGCGGGGTCGCGGCCGGCCGCCCGGGCGGCCGCCGCGATGCGGCTCCGCACGGCCTGCAGCCGCTCCGCCGGGGTGCTCACACCGGCGATCCTCTCGCGAAGGGAGGGCGGACGGGCGACCCCGGTCCTCACCCGAGCCAGACGACGCCGGCCTGCCGGCCGGTGACCCCGTCCCGTCGGTGGGAGAAGAGGAACCGGTCCTCGACGGTGCACCGCGGGTCGTGCACCACCTGGCCGACCCCGGCGTTCCGCAGCAGCTCGGCCAGCCCCGCGCGCAGGTCCAGCCCGGGCGTGCCCCGGCGGGTGCGCACGGCCGCCGCGGGCGCCACCCGGGCCACCTCCACCTGCATGGCGCGCGGGACCTCGTAGCAGGCGCCACAGACGGCCGGGCCGAGCAGCGCGGTGACGTCGGCGGCCCGGCTGCCCAGGCGGGCCATGGCCGCCAGGGTGGCGGGGACGACGCCCTGCCGGACGCCCTCGCGCCCGGCGTGCACCGCGGCCACCACCCCGGCCGTGGCATCGGCGAGCAGCACCGGGACGCAGTCGGCGACGAGGACGCAGAGCACCAGGCCCGGCGTCCGGGTGACGAGGGCGTCGGTGGCCGGCAGGGCCGCGTCCACCGGGCCGTCCACCACGGTCACGCCGGTGCCGTGCACCTGGTCCATCCAGACCAGCCGCGCGGGGTCGACGCGGAGCTCGCCGGCCAGCCGGTCGCGGTTGGCGGCGACGTCGGCGGGATCGTCCCCGACGTGCCCGCCCAGGTTGAACGACTCGTAGGGGGGACGGGACCGGCCGCCCCGCCGGTCGGTGACGACCCGTCGGGGTCGCACCGCCCGCGGAGCGGCCGGTTGAGAACTCACCAGCACGACGCTACCGGGCTCGGCCCCGCTGCAGGGACCCGCGCCGAGCTCGCGAGGTGCGGGGGGCAGCGGGGTCCTCTTACTGGCGGAGGAACTCGGGGATGTCGAGCTCCTCCTCGAAGTCCTCGCTGGACAGCGGCCGGCGCGCGGTCCCGGCGCCCGGGACCGGCGGGAGCGGCGGCACGGTGAGGCCGCCGCCGGCCGCGGCCGCCCGGGAGGGCAGCTGCGAGGTCGAGGGCACCGGCGCCGGCTGGGCCTGCGGGGCCGCGGGGGCGGACCCCATCAGCCGCTCGCCGGTGGGCGCCGACGTGGCCGCGGTGACCGGCTGCGGGTGCACGGGCATCCGCGAGGCGACCGGCGGGGCCACCGGCGCGGCGGTGGGCAGCGAGCTCACCCCGGTGTCCTTGCGGGCGCTGGGCCGACCGCTGTCGAAGCCGGCGGCGATGACCGTCACCCGCACCTCGTCACCGAGGGCGTCGTCGATGACGGCGCCGAAGATGATGTTGGCGTCGGCGTGGGCCGCGTCGGAGACCAGCGAGGCGGCCTCGTTGATCTCGAACAGGCCGAGGTCCGAGCCGCCCGAGATGGACAGCAGCACGCCGTGCGCGCCCTCCATGGACGCCTCGAGCAGCGGGCTGGCGATGGCCTGCTCGGCCGCCAGCAGGGCGCGGTTGTCCCCGCGCGCGCTGCCGATGCCCATGAGGGCCGAGCCCGCTCCGGACATGACCGACTTGACGTCGGCGAAGTCCAGGTTGATGAGGCCCGGCGTGGTGATCAGGTCGGTGATGCCCTGGACACCGGAGAGCAGCACCTGGTCGGCGGTGCGGAAGGCGTCCATGACGCTGACGTTCCGGTCGCCGAGCTGCAGGAGCCGGTCGTTGGGGATGACGATGAGCGTGTCGCACTCGTTGCGCAGCTCCTCGATCCCCGACTCGGCCTGCACGGCGCGCCGCTTGCCCTCGAAGGAGAACGGGCGGGTGACCACACCGATGGTGAGGGCACCGAGCTTGCGCGCGATCGAGGCGACGACGGGTGCGCCGCCGGTCCCGGTGCCGCCGCCCTCCCCCGCGGTCACGAAGACCATGTCGGCGCCCTTGAGCACCTCTTCGATCTCCTCGCGGTGGTCCTCGGCGGCCTGCCGGCCGACGTCGGGCTGCGCGCCGGCGCCCAGCCCCCTGGTCAGCTCGCGGCCGACGTCGAGCTTGACGTCCGCGTCGCTCATCAGCAGCGCCTGCGCGTCGGTGTTGATGGCGATGAACTCGACCCCCTTGAGGCCGACCTCGATCATCCGGTTCACCGCGTTCACGCCGCCGCCGCCGATGCCGACGACCTTGATCACCGCGAGGTAGTTGTGCGGAGGTGTCATGTGGGGCTCCCGACCTCGACCCTCATCCTCAAGTAAAGCCTTATAGTTATGTCAACCAGGTCGACGCGGCTGAAGTTAGGTGGGCTGCCACGGGCCCTACAAGCACCCTCCCGGGACCGGCGTGTCGGACCGGCGCGTGCGCACCGACCTCGGACGGCACGATGGTCACTTCTGCACCACTGACAGTGACGACCCGCGCCGGGAACGTCTCATGGACAGGTCGAGGGGGCGGACACGCCAGGAGCGCGGAACTCGTCGAAGTGATCCCGCGCGTCGGGCGTGTCGCACCGCCGCGCGTGTCGATCCCGGCAGGTCAGGACGCCGCTGCGCAGCCACGACGCCACCCTGCGCGACCCCGGCGCCCCCGCTCCCGCCGAGATCGCCGATGTCGCACGGCTCGGCGTGCGCATCCGTGCGAGACCGCCGATCTCGGCGAGGGGTTCGCGGACGTCAGTCCCGCGGCAGCCGGCCCAGGAGGAAGAACTCCTCGTTCGGCGGGATGGCGGCCCAGTGCGCGAGGCGGTTCGACAGCGCGAACAACGACACGATGGCGCCGACGTCCCACACGTCGTCCTCCGTCAGGCCGTGCCCGCGCAGCGTGCTGAGGTCGGCGGCGGTCACCTCGGCGGGCCGCAGCGCCAGCCGGACGGCGACGTCCAGGACGGCGTGCACCCGGTCGGACAGCGGGGCCTTGCGCCAGTCGACGGCCACCTGGTCGGCCAGGTACGGGTCGCGGGCGCGGATCCGGGCGATCGCCCCGTGGGCCACGACGCAGTACAGGCAGTCGTTGGCCGCGCTGGTGGCCACGACGACCAGCTCGCGGTCGGCCTTCGACAGGCCCGGGGTCTCCTTGTCCATGAGCGCGTCGTGCAGCGCGAAGAACGCCTCCGCCTCCGCGGGGCGCCAGGCCAGCGCGCCGAAGACGTTGGGCAGGAAGCCCGAGCGCTCCTCGACGTCGGCGTAGCGCTCCCGCAGCCGGGGGTCCAGCTGGTCGCGGGAGGGGACGGGGAACCGGCTGATCGGCGAGGACGTCACCGGCCCACCCTCCGCGTATCAGACGCGCGCAGCCACCCCCGGCTCGCCGGCCCCGTCCAGAGGCTCGCCGCGAGCCTGCGAGCGGTGAGGAGGACGGGGTCCTTCGTCAGCGCAGGACCACCGCCGCGGGTGCGCTCACGTCGATGGTGTCGGCCGGCTCGAGGCTGCCGGCGGCCAGCTGGCCGAGCAGGGCGACCAGCACCTGCGCCTTGTCGCCGGCGTCCTCGGCGCTCCCCCACAGCACCGTGGTGCCGTCGGCGAGGTCGAGCGTGACGTCCTCGGACGTGGTGGCCCGGGCGGCGGTGACGCCGGCGCGCACGTCCTCCGGCAGCGCGACGAGCGCGGCCAGCGCCGCGGAGGTGGCCCGGTCGTCGGGTCGAGGGGCGGCCACGTCCAGGGGGACGACGCCGACCGGCGGCGCACCGGTGACCGTGTCGAACAACACCCCCTCGGCGTCGAGGAGGGTGCGGCTGCCGGCCCGCTCGACGACGGCGACCGGCACCCGCTCGACCACGGTGATGACCACGCTGCGCGGCCAGCCGCGGGTGACCTCGACCGAGGCGACCTGTGGCAGCCGGGCCACGCGGTCCCGGGCGGCGTCGACGTCGACCCGCAGCAGCGGGGTGCCCTCGGCGACCCCGGCGACCTCGACCACCTCGGCGGCGGTCAGCGTGCCCGCGCCGTCGACGCGCACCGAGGAGACCGCCAGCACCGGGCTCCCCCACAGCAACCACGCCAGCAGGACGACGACCGCCACCGCCGTGCCGACGCGCACCAGCAGCCGGCGCCGCCGGTCCCGCGGGCTGTCCCGGCGGCGGCGCACGGCGGTCGCGCCCGTGCCGCGGCCGGCCTCGGGTGCGGGCCCGGGGCCGCGGGCGCGGTCGCGGGT
>NZ_JAQISV010000075.1:0-3574 GCF_048569675.1 Geodermatophilus sp. CPCC 206100 | reverse complement strand
GTGTTCCCGGACGGTCAGGGCCGGTTCCGGCCCCGTACCACCACACACCGGTTCGGCCCCGTGCGCGGGTGCAGGCCGGGGGGTGTGGGTCGGCGGGGCCAGGTGGAGCCGGTGGCTGGTGGGACGTTGAGAACTGCACAGTGGACGCGAGCATCTTCTGACTCTGTAGAGAGTTTCTTGTAGGAGTGTGGCCAAGTTGTTAAGGGCACACGGTGGATGCCTGGGCACCAGGAGCCGATGAAGGACGTAGGAGGCTGCGATAAGCCTCGGGGAGCTGCCAACCGAGCGTTGATCCGAGGATGTCCGAATGGGGGAACCCCGCACCAGTCATGTGGTGTGACCCGCGCCTGAACACATAGGGCGTGTGGAGGGAACGTGGGGAAGTGAAACATCTCAGTACCCACAGGAGAAGAAAACAACCGTGATTCCGTGAGTAGTGGCGAGCGAAAGCGGATGAGGCTAAACCGTTTCCATGTGATACCCGGCAGGGGTTGTGGAAGCGGGGTCGTGGGACGCGATCATGTCCGGTCTGCCGGCCGGGCGGAGAGTCATAAAGATCTGTCGTTAGTGGAAGGCCTCTGGAAGGGGTCGCCGTAGAGGGTGAGAGCCCCGTACACGAAAACGCAGGTCCTCTTCGAGCGTGTTCCCAAGTAGCACCGAGCCCGTGAAATTCGGTGTGAATCCGGCGGGACCACCCGCTAAGCCTGAATACTCCCTGGTGACCGATAGCGGACAAGTACCGTGAGGGAAAGGTGAAAAGTACCCCGGGAGGGGAGTGAAATAGTACCTGAAACCGTGTGCCTACAAGCCGTGAGAGCCGGGAATCGCATCCTCGTGGTGCGGCGGTGATTGCGTGCCTTTTGAAGAATGAGCCTGCGAGTTAGTGGTACGTGGCGAGGTTAACCCGTGAGGGGCAGCCGTAGCGAAAGCGAGTCCGAACAGGGCGTTCTGTAGTCGCGTGCTCTAGACCCGAAGCCGAGTGATCTACCCATGGCCAGGTTGAAGCGCGGGTAAGACCGCGTGGAGGACCGAACCCACCAGGGTTGAAAACCTGGGGGATGAGCTGTGGGTAGGGGTGAAAGGCCAATCAAACTCGGTGATAGCTGGTTCTCCCCGAAATGCATTTAGGTGCAGCGTCGCGTGTTTCTTGCCGGAGGTAGAGCACTGGATGGCCGATGGGCCCCACAAGGTTACTGACGTCAACCAAACTCCGAATGCCGGTAAGTGAGAGCGCGGCAGTGAGACTGCGGGCGATAAGGTTCGTAGTCGAGAGGGAAACAGCCCAGATCATCGGCTAAGGCCCCTAAGCGTGTGCTAAGTGGAAAAGGATGTGGGATCGCAGAGACAACCAGGAGGTTGGCTTAGAAGCAGCCACCCTTGAAAGAGTGCGTAATAGCTCACTGGTCAAGTGGTTCCGCGCCGACAATGTAGCGGGGCTCAAGCACACCGCCGAAGCCGTGGCATTCACGCGATCGCCCGCCGACACGCCTTTGCGTGTGCCGGCCAGGTGCGTGGATGGGTAGGGGAGCGTCGCGTGGCGGGTGAAGCGGCGGAGGAATCCAGCCGTGGACGCCACGCGAGTGAGAATGCAGGCATGAGTAGCGAGAGGGGAGTGAGAACCTCCCCCGCCGGAAGACCAAGGGTTCCTGGGCCAGGCTAATCCGCCCAGGGTGAGTCGGGACCTAAGGCGAGGCCGACAGGCGTAGTCGATGGACAACGGGTTGATATTCCCGTACCCGCGAAGGAACGCCCATGCTGAACCCAGTGATGCTGACCGCCCGACGTTCGGGCACCGCACTTGTGTGGTGGCCGGATCGAGCGCGGGACCCGACCTGGTAGTAGGCAAGCGATGGGGTGACGCAGGAAGGTAGTCCTCCCGGTGAGTGGTAGTACCGGTGCAAGGGTGTGGCCCGCGACGTAGGCAAATCCGCGTCGCACGAGGGTGAGGCCTGACGCATAGCCGAATGAGGCGAATGGGATGATCCTATGCTGCCGAGAAAAGCCTCTAGCGAGTTCCGAGCGGCCCGTACCCCAAACCAACTCAGGTGGTCAGGTAGAGAATACCGAGGCGATCGAGCGAACTGTGGTTAAGGAACTCGGCAAAATGCCCCCGTAACTTCGGGAGAAGGGGGGCCATTTCCCGTCAACCAGCGTGCCTGGGGCAGCGGGGGGTGGCCGCAGAGACCAGTGAGAAGCGACTGTTTACTAAAAACACAGGTCCGTGCGAAGTCGTAAGACGATGTATACGGACTGACGCCTGCCCGGTGCTGGAACGTTAAGGGGACGGGTTAGTTCCTTCGGGAGCGAAGCTCAGAACTCAAGCGCCAGTAAACGGCGGTGGTAACTATAACCATCCTAAGGTAGCGAAATTCCTTGTCGGGTAAGTTCCGACCTGCACGAATGGCGTAACGACTTCTCAGCTGTCTCAACCACAGGCTCGGCGAAATTGCACTACGAGTAAAGATGCTCGTTACGCGCGGCAGGACGGAAAGACCCCGGGACCTTCACTACAGCTTGATATTGGTGTTCGGTTCGGCTTGTGTAGGATAGGTGGGAGACCGTGAAGCGGGCACGCCAGTGTTCGTGGAGTCACCGTTGAAATACCACTCTGGTCGAATTGGATGTCTAACCTGGGTCCGTGATCCGGATCAGGAACAGTGTCAGGTGGGTAGTTTAACTGGGGCGGTTGCCTCCCAAAATGTAACGGAGGCGCCCAAAGGTTCCCTCAGCCTGGTTGGCAATCAGGTGTCGAGTGCAAGTGCACAAGGGAGCTTGACTGTGAGACCGACGGGTCGAGCAGGAGCGAAAGCTGGGACTAGTGACCCGGCACCGGCATGTGGAAGCGGTGTCGCTCAACGGATAAAAGGTACCCCGGGGATAACAGGCTGATCTTCCCCAAGAGTCCATATCGACGGGATGGTTTGGCACCTCGATGTCGGCTCGTCGCATCCTGGGGCTGGAGTAGGTCCCAAGGGTTGGGCTGTTCGCCCATTAAAGCGGTACGCGAGCTGGGTTTAGAACGTCGTGAGACAGTTCGGTCCCTATCCGCCGCGCGCGTAAGAGACTTGAGAAGAGCTGTCCCTAGTACGAGAGGACCGGGACGGACGAACCTCTGGTGTGCCAGTTGTACCGCCAGGTGCACTGCTGGTTGGCTACGTTCGGCAGGGATAACCGCTGAAAGCATCTAAGCGGGAAGCTCGCTTCAAGATGAGGTCTCTCACCGGGTCAACCGGGTAAGGCCCCCGCCCAGACCAGCGGGTTGATAGGCCGGAAGTGGAAGCACCGCAAGGTGTGGAGCTGACCGGTACTAATCGGCCGAGGGCTTGACCACATCCCTACACCGGCGCTCTGCCGGGTCAAGCAGACAAGAAGAATCGCGTCCACTGTGCAGCTCTGAACGCCCCACCCGCCCCCGCACAAGGGGATTGGCGTGGACAAGTTCACAGCGTTACGGCGGCCATGGCGAGAGGGAAACGCCCGGTCTCATTCCGAACCCGGAAGCTAAGCCTCTCAGCGCCGATGGTACTGCCCTGGAGACGGGGTGGGAGAGTAGGACGCCGCCGGACAACCACTC
>NZ_JAQISV010000074.1:0-5565 GCF_048569675.1 Geodermatophilus sp. CPCC 206100 | reverse complement strand
CGCGCCGCCCTGGCCGCGGCGGCCACCGCGCACGCGGCGACCCCCGAGCGCGCCAGCCGCGCCGAGCGCGAGGCGCCCGCCGCCGCCGGCCCGGTCGTGGCCGACAGCGCCGCCGCGCAGAAGGCCGTCGACCGGGCCCTGGCCCAGCGCGGCAAGCCCTACGTGTGGGCCGCCGAGGGGCCGGGCTCCTTCGACTGCTCCGGCCTGGTGCTCTTCGCCTACCAGGCGGCCGGGGTCAGCCTGCCGCACTCCAGCCGGCTGCAGTCCCAGACGGGCCGGACGGTCTCCCGGGCCGAGGCGCGCCCGGGCGACCTGGTCGCCTTCTACAGCCCGGTCAGCCACATCGGCATCTACCTGGGCAACGGCCAGATGGTGCACGCGCCGACCTCCGGCGACGTCGTCAAGGTGGCCAGCGTCGACGACATGGGCACCACGCCGCGCTTCAACCGCATCGCCGGCTGACGCCGGGGCCCCTGGCCGTCAGGGCGGCGGAGGCCGATCGACCTGCTGCAGGAGCCCCCAGACGAACCGCGCCCGGACGCCGCCGGGCAGGTGGACCTCCCAGCGGGTGACCACGCCGGGGTCCACGCCGCTCGCCCCGGGCAGCCCGACGACGTCGTCGAGCACGTGCTCCCACACCCACAGCCGGCGGGCCGTGGCCCGGGGGACCGGTGAGCCCGGCGCCCGCACCAGGTGCTCGTTCAGCACGCTGCCGCCCGGGCCGGTGAGCACCTCCCAGTACAGGTGCGGCCACAGCGGCAGGGGCCAACGGCGGACCTGGACGTCGAGGTCGCCGAAGCGGCGGTCCTCCAGCTCGTCGGGCGGGCCCAGGACGGCGGTGCGCAGGGCCAGCCCCCGCGGTGCCCGCGGCGAGTGCTGGAGCGCCTGCCAGCGGGTGTGGGCGGCGTGCGCCTCGGCCCGGGTGGCCCCCAGCCGGGGCAGCGCCTCGGCCACCAGGTCGGGCCGGACGTCGGCCATCCGCCGCAGCAGGACCAGGCAGAACTCGCGCCGCGCCAGACCCCGCACGCCGGGCAACCCTGCCAGCATCGCCCCCGTGCTGATCCCGCCGGTCACCGCTGCCGGGATCATGGACGGGTCGGTCACGCTGGCGTTCCGCCGCTGGGACCGGCCCCTCATGCGGGCCGGCAGCACCCAGCGCACGCCGGCGGGGGTGGTGGAGGTCGTCGAGGTCACCGAGGTCGAGCCCGGCGACATCACCGACGACGACGCCGTGGCCGCCGGTGTCCCCTCCCGGGAGCGGCTGCTCCGGCTGCTCGACCGCCGCCCGGGCGCCCGCGTCTACCGGATGCGGGTGCGCGCCGCCGGGCCCGATCCGCGGGTGGCCCTCCGGGCGCGGGCGGACCTGACGGCCGGGGAGCGGCAGGAGATCGACGCCCGCCTGGACCGGTGGGATGCCGCCCGCAGCGACGGGCCGTGGACCCGCACGGTGCTGCGGCTGGTCGCCGAGCGACCCGGCGTGCGGGCGCCGGACCTGGCGGCGTCCCTCGGCCGCGAGACCCTGCCGTTCAAGCGGGACGTCCGCCGGCTCAAGGAGCTGGGCCTGACGCACAGCCTCCCCGTCGGCTACGAGCTCTCCCCGCGGGGCCGCGCGTACCTCGGCGCCGCGATCGGGGAGGATGGCGGGTGATGAAGCCGCACGCCGTCGCCCTCGCCTTCCGCGCCGTCGCCCTCGCCGAGGCCTGCTCTTGGGTGGGGCTGCTGTTCGGCATGTTCGTGAAGTGGGTGCTGCAGAGCTCCGAGCGGGGCGTGCAGATCTTCGGGCCCGTCCACGGCGGGGTGTTCGTCGCCTACGTCCTGGTCGCGCTGCTCGCCGCCCGGGTGCTGCGGTGGAACCTGGTCACCACCGGCCTGGCGCTGGCCGCCTCGATCCCGCCGCTGGCCACGCTGTGGTTCGACCGCTGGGCCACCCGCACCGACCGGCTGCCGCTGCCGGAGCCCGCGCCGACCTCCTGAGCCGCGGCTCGCTACGTTCGCGGGCATGCCCGGACCCGTCCTGCCGTCCACCGCCCGCCAGCTGCTCGCCCGGGTGGCCCGCGTGCAGCGCGACGGCCGGGCGCCCAGCCTGGTGGCCGGCGTCGTCCGGGACGGCGGGCTGGCCTGGTCCGCCGGGCGGGGGGCGGTGGCCGAGCCGCACACCGACGTCCAGTACCGGCTGGGGTCGATCAGCAAGACGGTCACCGCGGTCGCCGTGCTGCGGCTGCGGGACGAGGGCCGGCTGCGCCTCGACGACCCGCTGGACCGGCACGTCCCCGGCACGCCGCTGGGCGAGCGCACCGTCGGGCAGCTGCTCGCCCACGTCGCCGGTGCGGCGGCGGAGAGTCCCGGCAGCTGGTGGGAGCGGACGCCCGGCGGCTCGCTGGCGGACCTCGGGCTGGCCGAGGAACACGTCGTCCTCGGCGCCGCCCGCCGGTTCCACTACTCCAACGTCGGCTTCGGCCTGCTGGGGGAGCTCGTCGCCCGGGCCCGGGGGCGGTCCTGGGAGGACGTCGTCCGGGTCGAGGTGCTCGCGCCGCTCGGGATGGACCGGACGACGCCGCGGCCGGCCGCCCCGGCCGCGGAGGGGCTGGCCGTGCACCCGTGGGCGGACGTCGTCCTGCCCGAGCCGGAGCACCACGCGGGCGTGATGGCGGCGGCCGGCCAGCTGTGGGCGCCGCTGACCGACCTCGCGCGCTTCGCCGCCTTCCTGCTCGGCGACACCGGCGACGTGCTCGACGCCGCGACGCTGGAGGAGATGACCGTGCCGGCCGGGGTGGACTCCTCCGCGCCGGGCTGGTCGTCCTACGGGCTGGGTGTGCAGGTGCTGCGGGTGGACGGGCGGACCCTCGTCGGCCACGGCGGGTCGATGCCCGGCTTCCTGGCCGGGGTCTTCGTCGACCGAGAGGAGGGCACCGGGGCCGTGTCCCTGGCCAACGCCACGAGCGGGCCCGAGCCGGTGGTCTTCGGGCTGCTGGCCGACCTGCGGGCGGCCGAGCCGCGGGTCGTGGACGCGTGGGCACCGTCCGCGCCGGCGGTTCCGCTGGAGTGCCTGGGGGTCTGGTACTGGGGTCCCTCGCCGGTCCTGCTGCGGGCGCTCCCCGGCGAGCTGCTGCACCTCGGGCCGGTGCCCGGCCGGGCCGGCCGGGCCAGCCGCTTCACCCGCCGGGACGACGGCACGTGGGTCGGCCTGGACGGCTACTACGCCGGCGAGCCGCTGCGGATCGCCGACGACCACCTGGATCTCGGCACGTTCGTGTTCACCCGCACCCCCTACGACCCCGCGGCGCCGGTGCCCGGCGGGGTGGACGAGGACGGCTGGCGGGCCTGAGGCCGGGTCAGGACGCGGGGTAGAGGCCGACGGCGTAGCCGGGGCCGTAGTGCTCCTCGAGGTCGGCCAGGGTGTCGCCCGGCCGCTCCAGCGCCTGCGCGATGCGGGCCCGGGAGGGGACCGCGTCGGGGTCCCAGGTGGCCGGGTCCCACAGCGCTGAGCGGAGGAACGCCTTGGCGCAGTGGGAGAACACCTGCTCGATGGCGACGACCATCGCGAGCACGGGCCGGGAGCCCCGCACGACCATCCGGTCGAGCAGCTCCGGGTCGGTCACGAGACGGGCGCTGCCGTTGATGCGCAACGTGTCCCCGCGCCCGGGCACCAGGAAGAGCAGCCCGACCCGCGGGTTCGCGAGGATGTTCCGGTAGCCGTCCGCGCGCCGGTTCCCGGCCCGCTCCGGCAGGGCGATGGTGCGGTCGTCGAGGACGAGGGTGGCACCGGGCGGGTCGCCCTTCGGGGAGACGTCGCAGCTGCCGTCGGCGCCGCTGGTGGCGACCAGACAGAGGGGCGAGGCCGCCAGCCACTGGCGGTCCAGCTGGTGCAGGGCGGTGCGCTCCTTGGCCAGCGCGGCCGGAGCCGGCTCGCCGAGCAGCGCGCGCAGCTGGGCCTCGGTGGTGATCTCGTCCACGGCCCGGAGTCTGCCGCGCCGGCTCAGCGGCGGTCGAAGGCGTCCATCGTCGTCTTCACGACCGCGCCGTACACGAGGTGCGGAACGAGGTCGCTGGCCCAGTCGGTGGCCGACCAGGTGCGGGGGTCGGTGATGCCGAGCGCGGTCATGGGGCCGTTGGCCGCGACCAGCACTCCGGCGGTGGTGAGCAGCGTGCCGACGAGCGGCTGCGAGCGGAACCCGGCCGCGCGCACCAGCCCCACGAGGACCCCGACGCCCACGCCCGCGACCAGCCCGGTCAGCGGGCCGAGCCCCTGCACCCGGTTCTGCCGCGTCTCGCCGTCCCCGGGGATGGGGACGTGCACCTTCCGAGCGAGCGTCTCGACGGTCTGCTCGGGCGTGGAGCTGCTGCCGCGACCGCGCACCGCCATGTCCAGGTAGGTGACGGCGTTCAGCGCGGTGCTGCCCGCCGCGCCGGCGGCCGCCCCGCGCAGGGCCCAGCCGAGCGGGCTGATGCCGCGACGTCCCTTGCCGACGATCCCCACCGGGGTGCGCTTCGCCATGGCGCCGCCCTACCCGTGTCCGGCTGGAGCACACGCCTCCGCCCCGGTCACCGGGCCGCTCGCCGCCGGCGGTGGCAGCGGACCAGTGGCGCGGATCCGCCGTGGTCCGCAGGCTGGGGGCGTGGACGACGTCGACGACCGGCTGGAGCGGACCATCGAGGCGCTGCTCGACGCCCGGCGGGACGGTGCGTCGATCTGCCCCTCGGAGGCCGCCCGCGCCGTCGACCCCGCCGGCTGGCGCGACCTCATGCCCGCGGCCCGCGCCGCGGCCGGTCGGCTCGCCGCCGGAGGTCGGGCCGAGGTCACCCAGGGCGGCACGGTGGTCGACGTCAGCACCGCCCGCGGCCCCGTGCGGGTGCGCCGGCCGCGCTGACCTCTGGGCCTTGTCGGCCACGACGGAAACGAGACACCGCGGCTGGGCTGGTGACGCCGCGCCGCCACTGCACGCCGGCGCGGGCCGCACGCGGTGGAGGCGTGCGGCCGTGCGGCATCGCGGGAGGTCAGGCGGCGGTCAATCGCTCGGGTGGGAGGAGGATCTCGGTGCCGTCGGGTCGCCAGGTGCGCCATCGTCCGTCGGATCCGCGTTGGACCCGGAAGCCGTGATGGACCTCGGTGTGGTGCCGCTCGCAGAGCAGCGCGGAGTTCTCCAGCGAGGTCTGGCCGCCGTTGATCCACTCCAGCCGGTGGTGCACGTCGCAGAAGTGGGTCGGCGCGGTGCAGCCGGTGAACACGCAGCCGCGGTCGCGGTGCTCGACCGCCTTGCGCAGGTGCGGGGGCACGACCCGGGCGCTGCGGCCCAGGTCCAGTGGCAGCCCCTCGGGGTTGAGCACGAGGCGGGTGACGGTGGCGTCGCAGGCGATCCACCGGGCCCGGGCCGCGGAGACGGTGGCGCCGAACCCCAGCTCCGCTGAACCCGGTCCGGTGGTCGGGTCGGCCGGGTCGGACAGCGGGATGGTGACCGCGACGTGCGGCTTCACGGTGCGCAGCACCGGCAGCGTCCCCGACGCCAGGGCCAGATCGCACAGCTGCACCAGCGCATCCCCGAGCTGCTGGGCGCGGGTGCGCAGGTC
>NZ_JAQISV010000073.1:0-8031 GCF_048569675.1 Geodermatophilus sp. CPCC 206100 | reverse complement strand
GTGCCGGCTGTCCGGCACCCCGGCGGGCGCGCTGCCCGGCCGACGCTGCGGCGGCCGGCCCCGCGCGGCGGCCCGGCGGGCGGGGACCCGGCGGCGGCCCGGCATCCACCAGTTCCAGGCGCCCATGAGCCGCATCGAGGCGGGCACGACCACGAGCCGGATGACCGTGGCGTCCAGGGCGATGGCGACCGCCATGCCGAACCCGAGCTGCTTCATGGGCAGGATCCCCGCGAAGGAGAAGGCCCCGAAGACCACGATCATCAGCAGGGCCGCCCCGGAGATGAGGGGTGCGGTGTTGGCCAGCCCGCGCGCGACGCTGCCGGTGTCGTCCCCGGTCTGCTGGTGGTACTCGCGGACCCGGTTGAGGAGGAACACCTCGTAGTCGGTGCTGAGGCTGAACAGCAGGGTCAGCAGCAGCACCGGGATGAAGTTCTGGATGTAGCCGGTGCGCTCGAAGCCGAGCAGGTCGGCGCCGAAGCCGTGCTGGAAGACCAGGACGAGCACGCCGTAGGTGGCCGCCACCGACAGCATGTTGATGAGGATCGCCTTGAGCGGCAGGAACACCGACCGGAAGCTGATCAGCAGGAACAGGTAGATGATGCCGAGCATCGCCAGGACGACCTTCGGCATCGTCCGGGTGATGGCGTCGTTGCTGTCCACCCCCTGCGCCGTCTCGCCGCCGACGGCGACCGAGAGACCGGGAGCGTCCAGGTCCGACGCCTGCGCCCGGACGGCCGCCAGCAGGTCCTGAGTGCTGTCCGCGGACGCCGGGGCATCGGGGACGACGCTGAGCAACAGCCGCCGGCCGTCGTCGGAGAGGTGGTGGTCGACCGTCTGGCGGACGTCGGGGGGCAGCGCCCCCCGGGCGTCCCCCGCCGCGGCGGCCAGCGGGTCGGCGGCGTTCACCGCGGCCAGCGCGTCCAGGGCGGAGTCCACCCGGACCACCGACGGCAGGGCCGCCAGCCGGTCGCGCAACCCGAGGACGGCGGCGCCGTCGTCGGAGCCCAGGGGTTCGGGCGAGCTCACCAGCACCTGCAGCGGCGCGGTGGAGCCGGGCCCGAACTGCTCCTCCATCACGGCGAACCCGGCCCGCACCGGCTCGTCGGCGGGGATGATCCGCGAGTCGGGGGTGAAGGTCTGCAGGCCCAGCGACGGCGCCGCCAGCAGCAGCAGGCCGCCGACGCTCACGGCCAGGAACAGCACGGGGCGCCGCATGACGCGGTCGGCGAAGGCGACCCAGCGCGCGGCGGCCGGCCGGCGGTGCGTCCCCTGGCGGACGAAGACGACGCCCCGCTCGATGCGCCGTCCCAGCAGGTGCAGGACCACCGGGAGCAGGACCACGCTGGTGAGCACGGAGAAGGCGACGACGACCACCGCCCCGAGGGCGATCGACCCGATCACGCCGAGCGGGACGAGGAACAGCGTGCACATCGCCGCGATCACGGTGACGCCGGAGAAGAGCACGGTCTCCCCGGAGGTCCGCAGCGTGGCGGCGACGGCGCTCTCGACGTCCCGGCCCGAGGCGAGCTCCTCCTTGAACCGGGCGATGACGAACAGCGAGTAGTCGACCCCGACCCCGAGCCCGAGCATGGTCGCGGTGTTCTGCACGAACAGCGACAGCTCGTAGTGGCCGGCGAGCACGCTCAGCACGGCCAGGGTGAGCACGATGGAGGTGACCCCCACCACCAGGGCGACCAGCGCCGCGACGACGCCGCCGAAGAGCACCAGCAGCACGAGCAGGATGAGCGGCAGGGTGATCAGCTCGGCCCGGGCCAGCCCCTTCTCGCTGAGCTCGTTCACCTCGCCCCAGAAGGACGCCGCACCGACCAGCGACACCTGCAGGCCCCGGTCGGCGAACTGCTCGCGCAGGTCGGACTGGATCTCGGGCAGCTCCTGCCGGGCGCGGCCCTCCTCGATGCCGAGGCCGACGACGTCGACCGCGGTGCGCAGGTCGGCACCGAGGAAGGGGGCGCGCGCCTCCGGCCCCAGCGTCGACCAGCCGTAGCTGCTCCGGACGTCGAGCGTCTCGTCGGCGGCCACCGCGGCCATCGCCTCGCGGACCCGCCCCTCGAACGGCTCCTCCTGCGCCGTGTGAGACGTGTCCCGGACGACGACGGTCAGGGTGCTCGCCGCGCGGCCGACGAAGCCGCTCTGCAGGGCCTCCTCCACGGCCGCGGACTGCGAGCCCTCGACCTCCCACCCGCCGCCGCTCAGCCGGCCCGGGAGGCCCATGGCGAGGACGCCCGCGCAGGCGACGGCGACGATCCAGACGACGGCGATCGGCCAGCGCCACCGCCGGGTGGCGGAGGCGTAGCGCTCGATCACCTCCTCCGCTCCGACCCGTGCTCCAGGACCGCGAGGTCCCGCAGGGCGAGGGCGAGCACCCACGGCTTGCGCAGCCGGGTGACCAGGTGCGTCACGGGCGGCCGCACGGCGCGGTGGGCGTCGACGACCGTGTGGCGGCGGACCGGCCGGCCGTCGAGCACGTCGATCACCATCCGGGCGGTGAGCGCGCCGAACAGCATCGAGGTGTAGACCAGCTGGGAGACGCTCTCCTCACCGGTCGCCACCGAGCGGCGGGCGCTCTCCAGCATCTCGACCGGCACGACGCGCAGCGGGACGACCCGTCGCAGGAGGCTCCACGTCCGCCCCTCCTCGACCTGGGCGGCGGTGATGGCGCCGTCGAAGGCGGTCCCGGGACGCCGGTAGTCGTAGAAGCGCACGTACTGCGTCCCGGCCATGTCGTAGCCGGAGATGACCGGCCGGCGCGCGCGGGCGGCCGCCTCGTGCAGCGCGTACTTGGCCCGCCACCCGGCCGGCTCGGTCACGTCGACACCGTCGACCACCAGGTCGCAGGAGCCCACCATCGCCGCGACGGTGCCGGGCCGGATGCCGTCGGTGTCGACCCAGGTGCGGGCCCGCGGGTTGATCTCCGCCACGCGGCGGGCGCAGACCTCCGCCTTGTTGCGGCCGATGTCCTCGCGTCCCGCGCTCTGCCGGTTGAGGTTGTTCAGCTCGTAGCTGCCGTTGTCGGCGAGCACGAAGTCCTCGACGCCCAACCGGGTCAGCGGCTCGACGACGGCACCGCCGGTCGATCCGCACCCGGCGACCAGCACCGTCGCGGCCCGCAGCCGCTGCTGCGACTCCGGGGGGACGAAGCCCCGGTTGCGGCTGGTGAACTCGTCGTAGACGTCGATCGGGAGCGGGGTCATCGCAGGTGCCCTTCCGGGTGCGGGTGGGGAGGTCATCGGACGGCGGTGAACGGGAGGGTCGTGGTCACGCGGCGGACGGTGGTGTCGGCGCGGGCCCGGCCCGGGCGGTCGCCGGCCTCACCCGGACCCGGGTGCGGCGGCTGGTCGAGCAGCCGGTCGTGCTCGTCGAGCCAGGTCCGCAGCTCGTCGCGGCACCGGCGCTCGGACTCGTCGATGCGGTCCAGCTCGGCGCGCAGCCGCCGGCCGCGGACGACCAGGTCGTCGACCTCCGCCCCCCGGGGCGCCCGGGATGCGGCGGCGACGATCTGCGCGGCCTCGTCGCGCGCGTCGGCGAGGATCGCCTCCGCCTCCGCCCGGGACCGCGCCACGATCTCGGCGGCATCGCCGGTGGCGTCGGCCAGGACCTGCTCGGCCATCCGCTCGGCGTGCAGGAGGGTGCGCAGCGCCACGGACGGGGTGCCGTCCTCCTCCGCGGGAGCCGCGGCACGCAGTCCGGCGGGAGCCGCGGCACGCGGCCCGGCGGCGTCCGCCCCAGAGCCGCCCGGCGCCTCGCCCGACGGCGCCCGGACGCCGGCCGGCCGCCCCAGTTCCTCCTCGATCCAGTCGAGGAAGGCGTCGACCTCTCCGATGTCGTAGCCGCGGAAGGTGACCCGGAACTCCTGGGCCCTGATGTCGGCGGGGTCGATCGGCACGGTGGTTGCTCCTCTCGGGGTGGTCGGGGCGGTACCGGGTGTTCCGGACCGGGCTTCCAGGGGTCAGGCGACGACGCGCTCCGTCGTCCCGTGCAGGGCGCCGGAGAGTGCGCCGGTGGCCTCGAAGAGGTCCGGGGCGGCGAGCGTGGTCTCCAACAGCTCGATGCGCTCCAGCAACTCCCCGCGGTCGGGGACGTTCGCGACGAAGGGCTTGACCTGGCCGCGCTGCGTGTAGGCCAGGTGCAGCAGGTCGCCGTCCGGCAGCCAGGGCCGGGTGTCCTCGATCAGCTGCACGTCCAGCCCGGCCAGCAGCAGGTGCCGGAGAGCGACGTCCTCCTCGACGTCCCCGACCAGGACCCGGACGGCGGGCTCGACGGCGACCAGCGTCCGCCCCGCACCGAGCAGCAGCTCCAGCGTCACGCGCAGCCGCTGCGCGCGGTCGGTGAGGGTCCGGGCGTGCACGAACCGCTTCAGCTCGCGGACCTGGTCGGTGCGGACCCCCGGCGGGGCGGGGACGCGGGTGAAGACGTTGAGCCCGTGCGCCTCCTCGACCGGGAACGGCGCCCGGTCGGGCGCGAGGAGCGCCCGCGGATCGCGGTCCGCGGACGTCGTGAGGCTGAGGTAGCCGAGGATCCGTCCGGTCCGGCCGCTGAGCGTCAGCACGTGCACGTCGTCGGGGTGCAGGGACTGCGGCGGTTCGCAGAACCCGGCACTGCGGTGCAGCGCCTCCTCGCACGCCCAGCCGAGCTGGAGGTACTGGGCCAGCCGGAAGCCCTGCAGGCCGAGGACGTAGCGGTGCGGGAGCTGCTCGGTGGTGGCGGCGACGGTCACCAGGCCGTCGCCGCGCACGGCGAGGTGTGGGAGGTCGCCCTGCGGGAGGTGCTCGAGCAGCCGGCGGTAGCTCATCCGCTCGTGCATGGCCACGATGTCGGCGGCGTACCGGCGGGTGGTGTCGCTGGTCGGGGTGGTGCACATGTCATCGCTCCGTCCGGGATCGGGTCGCCGAGCTCAGAACTCGTCCTCGGCGTACAGGGACTCGGTGATCGCGAGGGCGAGCACCTCCGGCGTGCCCTCGTAGATGCGGGCGCCGAGCGCCTCGCGGAGGTACTTCTCCATCCCGAAGTCCCGGACGTAGCCGCGGGCGCCCATGAGCGACATGGCCTCCTCGGCCACCTCGACGGCGATCCGGTCGGCGAACAGCTTCGCGACGGCCGGCTCGTAGGTGGGAGCCGGGATCTCGGTGTCGGCCAGGTGGGCGGCCCGCAGGTAGAGCAGCCGGGCGGCGTCGACCTTCGCCGACATCTCCGCCAGCTTGCGGGCGGTGAACTGGTGGCGGTGCAGGGGGACGCCGCCCTGGATCCGCTCGCCGCACCACTGCCGGGCGAGGTCGAGCGCCCCGCGGGCGACGCCGGTGGAGATGGCGGCCACCGCGGCGCGGGCCATGTTCATCTGCTGGACGTTGATGAACACGCCGCCGCCCTCCCCGCCGATCACGTTCTCGGCGGGCACCCGGACGTCGCGGAAGGACATCTCGGTCCCCAGGCAGGCGCGGTAGCCCATCTTGTCCGCGACGTCCCCGAGGGTGATCCCCGGCTGGTCGAGCGGAACGACGAAGCAGGTGAGGGCGCTGGCGCCCGGAGCGCCCTCGATGTTGGCGAAGACCGTGGCGTAGGTGGCGACCTTGCCGTTGGTGATGAACTTCTTGGCGCCGTTGAGGACGTAGTGGTCGCCGTCGCGGCGGGCCTGCATGACGTCGATGGCGAACTGGGCGTTCTCGGGGATGAGCAGGTCGCAGCCGGCCAGCTCCTCGGTGATCGCGTTGCAGGCGAGGACCGGCTCGTCCCCGGAGAACAGCGGCAGGAACCGGGCCTGCAGCGCCGGGTCGCCCGACAGCAGCAGCGGTGCCTGCCCGAGCATCGTCGCGCCGAAGATCAGGGCGAACCCGGCGTCGACGGCGGCCAGCTCCTCGAGGGCGACCGCGACGCCGAGCTCCCCGTAGCCGAGACCGCCGTGCTGCCGGGAGATGACCAGGCGGGTGAGACCGAGCTGGTGTCCCTCGGTCACCAGCTGCCAGTCGAAGTCCGCGGCGTCGGACTGGTCGAGGCGCCGCACCTCGGGGCGGAGCCGCTCCTGGGCGAACTCCCGGACGCGGTCCCGCAACGCCTCCACGGCGGGGGGCAGGGAGGTGAAGGTCGGGCCGGTGGTCTCGGGGAGGGAGGTGTCGAGCATGGCTGGGGTGCTCCTTCTGGCAGGGCGAACGGGGAGGAGTCGTCGGGCGGCGCGCGCGGGGCGCCGGTCCGGGGGGCCGCTCAGGTGGCGGAGACGCCGGCGGCCGCGGCCAGGGCCGGATAGCGGTCGAACGCCGGGCGCAGCAGCGGCACGAACTCGATGACCTTGGCCACGCTGCCCTTGATCCGGATCTTCCCGGTGGCCACCGCGATGGGCATGAGCAGCCGGCCGGCCCAGAGCGCGTCGGCGGTGTCGCAGGACATCTTGATCAGCAACGTCGTCGGCGCGGGCGGCGCGTCGACCCGCACCCCGTCGGCGTCGACGAGCAGCTCGAACTCGGGCTTGGTGTGGACGAACCGCACCGACAGGGACTGGTCGCGGACCAGCCGGGCGAAGTCGTCGTCCTCCAGCATGATCTCGAACAGCTGCGAGAAGACGGCGACGGCCTGGGCCTGGGACGTGTACACGGGCATGGCGGGACCTCGGGTTCCGGGGATGGGGGGGTCCGGGCGGAGGCGCCCGGCGTTCGGGAGGGGTGGTCGGGGGCACGGGCGGCGGGCGCGGGCGGACCGCGGACCGGGGCGCGGCCGGGTGCTGCCGGCCTCACGCGGCGACCTCGGGACGCATCCGCTCGGAGGAGTCGTCGGACCGCAGCTGGGAGACGACCGAGGTGAGGAACAGCGGCGACCGGATGATCCCGAGGTGCCCGACGCCCGGGACCAGGACGTTGGTCGCGCGCAGGGCGCGCTCCTCGAGCCGCGAGGAGCGCGGCCGGACGACCAGGTCGCGGTCGGAGTAGTAGGAGACCCAGCGGACGCTGCTGGCCCGGGCTCCCCGGCGCAGGTCCTCGAGGATCCCGGACCCGGGGGTCAGCGCGGCGGCGACGGTGCCTCGGCCGAGCCGGGCGGCGAGCGTGCCGCGGTGCGGCGCGGCGACGGTGACGGCGGTCCGGACGTGCGGCTCCAGCCCCAGTTCCTGGACGGCGTAGCGGACGACGACCCCGCCCAGGCTGTACCCGATGAGGTGCACCGAGTCGGCGCCCGCGCGCTCCATGGCGTCGTGGCAGTCCGAGACGAGCGCCCGCGCGACGTCGGTCACGCACCGGGCGAAGGGGCTGTAGGTCGTGGCGTGCGAGGGAGCGAAGCCGGCGGCGCTCAACCAGTGCTCGAGGAGGGACCACGTCGAGGCGTTGCCGCCGAAGCCGTGCACGAGCACGACGGGGGTCCGGGAACCGGCGGCGGGAGCGTGCGGGGCGGGCAGCTCGCGGAGGGCGGGGCCGCTCCGGGCGGAGTGGAGGTCGACCAGGTGCAGCACGCCGGTGACCGCGGTCTCGTGGACCGACTGTGCGACGTCCAGGGCTCGCGACGTCAGCGGGAGAACGATGCGCACGGGGTCCTCCTCGTCTGCGTCGGGCTGCTGGGGACGGTGGTCGGGGTGGGGCCGGTGCCGGTCAGGCGGCGGCGGTCAGGGCGGGGACGGCGCTGCGGGCGGCGGCCGGGACGACGGTCAGGCGCGGGGTGGCGGACACGCGGGCGGTGATGTCGACGGCGGTGGTGGTGCGGGCGGCGGCGTCGCGGGCGGCGATCTGGCGGGCGAGGTGCCACGCGGTGCAGTCGTCGCAGTAGGCCAGCCACTTGCGCTCGGTGTGACGCAGGCACGGAATGGGAGCGGACATTTTCTCTCTCCTCTTCGAGAGGTTCGGGAATGGATTCCCGTGTTTTCTTGGTGAGGAAAGAATGGCGTCCGCGCGGCCGCCGGAACATCGAGCGGACCCCCCAGAACGCCGTCCGGAGCCCCCGTTTCCGGGGTGGGGTCTCCACCCCCGCCGACGCCGGGAGCGCCCCCGTCGCCACCTGCCGACGGCAGCCGCCCGGCCCGTCGGACGCGGTCGTCCGACG
>NZ_JAQISV010000072.1:0-9795 GCF_048569675.1 Geodermatophilus sp. CPCC 206100 | reverse complement strand
CCCGCCGCCCGCGCCGGAGGCCCCGCCCGCCGAGGCCCCCGCGCCGCCCGCGGAGCCAGTGCCGGCGGACGTCCCCGCGCCGGCCGAGGAGCCCGCACCGCCGGCCGGGCCGGCGGCGACGGAGGAACCGGTGCCCGCGGCGCCCCCCGCAGCCGAGCCCCCGGCTGATTCACCGGCCCCGGCGGATCCCGCCGCACCGCCGGAGGCGCCCGCACCGCCGGACCAGCCACCTCCGCCGGCCGAGCCCGAGACCCCCGCCGAGGAGCCCGCACCACCGGCGGAGCCCACCCCCGTCGAGCCGGCACTGCCCGTCGAGCCCGCACCGCCCGCCGAGCCGACACCCGCGCACGAGCCGGCACCACCCGCCGAGCCGGCCCCCGCCGAGCCCGCACCGCCCGCCGACCCGGCTCCCGTCGAGGCCGCGACACCCGCTGACCCGGCACCGACCGAGCAGCTCGCACCGCCCGCGGAGCCGGCCACCGCCGAGAGCACACCGCCCGCAGAGCCGCCGGCACCCGCCGCCGAGCCGGCACCAGCCGCGGAGCCCGCACCGCCCGTCGCCGAGGAGCCGGCACCAGCCGCGGAGCCCACACCTCCGGTCGTCGAGGAACCGATGGCGGCCGAGGCGCCGGCACCACCCACGGAACCGGCTCCGGCCGTCGCCGGAGAGCCCGTCCCGGCCGAGGAGCCGGTCCCCGCCGAGGAACCCGTCCCCGCCGAGGAACCCGTCCCGGCCCAGCAGCCCGCACCACCCCAGGAACCGGCCCCGGTGGAGCCCCCCGCGCCCCCCGCGGCGGAGGCCTGCCCGGAGCCCGCGCCGCTGGTCGTGGACGTCGTCGACGCCACCGGGGACCCCGCGATCGCCGCCGAGGCGACCGCACTCCTCGCCGCCCCCGGGGTCGAGGTCGGCACCGTGAGCCCGGCCGCCGACCCGCAGCCCTCCGGCATCGTCGCCGCCGCCGGCACGGAGGAGGCGGCCGGGAGGCTAGCGGCCGCGCTGGGTGCGGAGGGACTGGTCCGCACCGGCGACGTCGCGCGGGTCACCGTGGTGCTCGGGCCGGACGCGCCGGGGGCGGTGCTGGACGGCCTCCGGGCGTTCTCCGGGCTCGATCCGGCACCCTGCCCGCCGGCCGGCTGAGCCAGGCCCGGGCGCCCGGCGCGGCGGTAGGGTGCCGCACCGGGCAGTCCGCCCCGGGTCCGCACCCACGCCGCCCGGGGCGCCCCGGGTCGCCGGGAGGCCGCGCCATGAGCCCAGCTCCTCCGCCCCGGGACGGCGCGGTCGGCGCCGACGACCTGCGCGGGCTGGCCATCTTCGCCGGGATGTCCGAGGACCAGCTGCGCGGCCTGGTGGCGGCCGGCGCCGAGGTGCGCTTCGCCCCGGGCGAGGAGCTGTTCCGGGAGGGCCGGCCGGCCGAGGCCTGGTGGGTGCTCCTCGACGGCGCGCTCGACCTCCTCCGCCACGTGGGGCGTGAGGAGTCGCGGCTCGGCACCCTCGACGTCCCCGGCCGGTGGGCCGGGGGGTTCCGGGCGTGGGACGAGCACGGGGTGTACCTGGCCACGGCCCGCGCGGCCACGCCCGGGCGGGTCTTCCGGGTGCCGGCCCCGGCGCTGCGGGAGTGGGCGACGGCGTGGTTCCCGTTCGGGGTCCACCTCCTCGACGGGATCTCCCGCACGGGGCGCAGCTTCGAGACGGTCACCCGGCAGAAGGAGGCGCTCGCGGCGCTGGGCACCCTGGCCGCCGGGCTGGCGCACGAGCTGAACAACCCCACCGCCGCGGCGGCGCGGGCGGTGGACGCGCTGGGCGGCGCCTGCGAGGCGGCGCTGACCTCGGTCGGGTGGCTGGCCTCCGGCGCCCTGGCCCCCGGGCAGTTCGCCGCGCTCGACGCCCTGCGCCGGGAGGCGGCCCGGGAGCCGGTGACCCTGCCGCCGCTGGTGCTGGCCGACCGGGAGGAGGAGCTGGCGGACTGGCTGGGGTCGCACGGCGTCGCCGAGGCCTGGGTGGTGGCCGAGGCGCTGGCCGCGGCGGGGGTGGACCCCGACTGGTGCGAGCGGGTGGCCGCGGTGACCGGCGAACAGGTGCTGGCGCCGGCGCTGCAGTGGGCGGCGAGCACGCTGGCGGCGACCGGTCTGCTGCGCGAGGCGCGCGAGGCCACCCGCCGGATCTCCGACCTGGTGGCCGCGGTGCGGTCCTACGCGCAGCTCGACCGCGCCTCGACCCAGCAGACCGACGTCGTGGAGGGGTTGGAGAGCACGCTGGTCGTCCTCGCCCACCGCATCCCGCCGGGGGTGTCCGTCGTCCGGGACCACGCCCCGGGCGTCCCGCGCATCGAGGCGGCCGCCGCCGAGCTCAACCAGCTGTGGACCAACCTCGTCGACAACGCCCTGGACGCCATGGGCGGGGAGGGCACGCTCCGGGTGTCCACCTGCGTGGACGACCGCGGCGCGGTGGTGGTGGAGATCGGCGACACCGGGCCGGGGATGTCGGTGGAGACCCAGCAGCACGCGTTCGAGCCCTTCTTCACGACCAAGGGCGTCGGCGAGGGCGCGGGGCTGGGGCTGCACATGGCCCGGCGGATCGTCGACGCGCACCACGGGGACATCGGCATCCGGCTGCGGCCCGGCGAGACGGTGCTCCGGGTGCAGCTCCCGACCACCGGGGCGGCCGCGCACCGCTGACCGACGGCGCCCGCCGGCCGCTAGCGTCGGCTCATGACGACCCCACCTCCGGGACCGCACCCCCCGTCGCCGTCCCCGTCGCCGATGGACCCCACTCCCCCGCCGGAGCCGGCTCCCTATCCGCAGCCCGGGCCCACCGACCCCACCGCCCCGCCGCCGAGCGGCCCGCAGCCGGTCTGACCGGTTCGCCGGGGCGGCGACGGCGGGTCAGCGGCCCCGGCCCGACGGGGCCGGCGGCGACCAGAACGACGCGGGCAGCTCCTCGACCCGCCGCGCGGACCGCTCCAGGTCGTCGGCCTGCCGGCGGAGCGCCACGAAGACGGGGTCGCCGCCGCCGGCGAGCCGCCGGACCACCTCGGCGTTGACCCGGGCCCGCGTGGCGACGACCGCGCCGAACGCCCGCCGGTCCCCGTCGAACCCGTACGCGTCGAGCAGGGCGTGCAGGCGGCGGCGGGGGTCCCCGGCCGGGGTGTCCGCGTTCGGCCAGGCCGAGCCGGGCGCGAGGAGCGGCACCCACATCAGCGCGGAGTAGGCCAGGTCCATCTCCCGCGACGCGGGCCCCGCGGTGTCCCAGTCGACGAAGCCCGCCAGCCGCCCGTCGCGCCAGACGGCGTTGTACGGGGCGGCGTCGTGGTGCCCGACCACCAGGCCGGGCCGCCAGGGCCGGCCGGAGAACCAGGTCGCGTCCTCCGGCGGCACGAAGTCCGCCGTCGTGTCGTGCAGCCGCCGCAGCCAGGCGCCCACCTGCACCAGGGCGTCGTCCGCAGCGACCCAGTCCGGCCACGGCCGGCGCACGCCGACGGTGTCCCCCTCGAGGAACGAGAGCACCTCCCGCCCGTGCTCGTCGAACCCGAGCACCCGCGGCGCGCCCTCGAAGCCGGCCTGCTCCAGGTGCCGCAGCACGGCGTGGACGGCCGGGGTCCACGGCCGCGCCGGGCGGTGCACCGTCGACCCGATCCGGACGACGCCGGCGCTGGTCCGGCCGCCGCCCAGCGGCACGCCCCCGTCCGGGGCTCCCGCTACTGCGACTCCGCCCGCCGGTGGACCACCACGCCGCGCGCCGCCAGGTCGGCGCGGATGCGGTCCGCGCGGAGCCGGCGCACCGTCGCCCGCTCCCGGAGCATCGCGGCCACGGCGGGGTTGGCGAGGCGCTCGGCCCGGAGGGAGAGGACGGTCGCGAGCTCCTGGTCCATCGAGACCTGGCGGATCCTGCCGACCAGGTCCCGGACCGGCTCGTCGCGGACGGGCGCCGGGTCCGAGGCGACCGCCGCGACGATGCGGTCGACGGCGTCCCCACGGTCGGCGGCCGGGCGAGGGGACGTGCGCACTGCCAGCGTCATCGGGTCCTGCCTCTCCCCGGTTCACCCGGTCGGGTGACCGGCCGGACCAGGATGCCCGCGCGTTCGCCCCCGCCTCCACCCCCAACCCGGGGAGGGGGCGTCCGCCAGGATCGGGGACGCCGGCGGCCGATCCGCCCCGACGACCGGCCAGCGGACCCCCGGGCGGCTCGGAGGTGCGCGGGTGGAGCGAGGCGTGTGCGTGGTGACCGGCGGCGGGCGGGGCATCGGTGCGGCGACCAGCCGGCGTCTGGCCCGCGACGGCTGGGACGTCGTCCTCTCCTGGACCACGCAGCGCGGGCCGGCCGAGGAGGTGGCCGCGGCCTGCCGGGAGGCCGGCGTCCGGGCCGACGCCGTCCGGGCCGACGTGACGCGCGAGGACGACGTGGCCGCGCTGTTCGCCGCCGCCGGGGCGCTGGGCCCGGTGCGCGGGCTGGTGGCCAACGCCGGGGCCGTCGACCGCGCCTCGCGTGTGGAGGACCTGGAGACCGGCCGCATCGAGCGCATGCTGGCGGTCAACACGCTGAGCGCGTTCCTCTGCGCCCGGTCGGCCGTGCGGGCCATGTCCCCCCGACACGGTGGGGACGGTGGGGCGATCGTGACGGTGTCCTCCCGCGCGGCGGTGCTGGGCGGCGCCGGGGAGTACGTCGACTACGCCGCGGCCAAGGCGGCCGTGGACGCGCTCACCGTGGGCCTGGCGCGGGAGGTGGCCGCCGACGGCATCCGGGTCAACGCGGTGCGGCCGGGGCTGATCCACACCGACATCCACGCCTCCGGCGGCCAGCCCGACCGGGTGGACCGGCTGGCACCCACGGTGCCGATGGGCCGGGGCGGAGACCCCGAGGAGGTGGCCGACGCGATCGCGTGGCTGCTGTCCCCCGGCGCCTCCTACGTCACCGGCACGTTCCTCGACGTCTCCGGCGGCCGGTGATGGCCGCGACCGGCCTCGACCGCCTGACCGCCCTCGCAGCCGAGCAGGCGGCCTTCGCCCGGCTGGCGGCCGCGGCCGACCCCGCCGCCCCCGTCCACGCCTGCGCGCCCTGGACCGTGGCCGACCTGGTGCGACACCTCGGGCCATCCACCGGTGGGCGGCCGCCACCGCCCGCTCGGCCCCGGACGCCGCCCTCCCGGACGACGACCCGTTCGTCGCCGCCGCGACCGTCGCCGGCTATCCGGACGCCGCCGCGGACCTGCGCGCGGCGCTCGCGGACCCGGACCGCCCCTGCCCCACGCTCACCGGTCCGGGGGTGGCCGGCTGGTGGACCCGCCGCCAGCTGCACGAGACCCTCGTCCACCGCCTCGACCTGGCCGAGGCGCTGGGCGCACCGGCGGAGGCCGACCCGGCGGTGGCGGCCGACTGCGTCGCCGAGGTGCTCGACACGATGCAGCCGCGCCAGGTCCGGCTGGGCCGGATGGCCCAGCCGGACACGGCGGTGCGGCTCACGACACCGGCGGGGACGGCGACCCTCGGGCGCGGGCCGGTGGTCGCGGAGGTCTCCGGGCCCGCGCCGGTCGTGGCGCTGCTGCTGTGGCGGCGGACCACACCGGAGGACCCGCGGCTCACCGTCACCGGCGACCGCGCGGCCGCGGCCGACCTCCTCGCCCGTCCGATCACCCCCTGACCGGGCACCGAGGGGGTGGCGCCGGCGGCGCCGGCGGGTGGAGGCTGGCCGCCGGCACCGGCGACGACTGGAGGCGCGCGTGTACCCCTACGGCAGCCCCGACGACCTCGACGGCGAGAACGACTCCGGTGTCCTCGAGCCCGGTGACAGCCTCGACGACAGGGGCGTCGACCCCCTCGACGAGGGCTGGTCGCCGCCCGACCGGCCCTGGGTGTCCACCGACTGGGGCACCACCGGCGACGAGGAGGAACGCGGGGAGAGCCTGGCCGCCCGGCTGGCCCGCGAGGTGCCCGAGCCCCGCGAGCCCGAGGGGGACGGGCTCGGCGACGCCTCCGACACCGACGGCGAGCTGCTCGACGAGGAGGTCGGGGACGCCCGCGCCGGCCGGCTGGCCGAGGAGGACGACGGCTACGGCGACGCGGAGGCCGAGCTGTACGCGGGCGACCGCGGTCTCGACGGCGGCGCGGCCTCGGCCGAGGAGGCCGCCGTGCACGTCGTCCCCGACGGCGACCGGTAGCCGGGCGCGGGCTGTCGGACCCCGCGCCTACGGTCCCCGACCGTGACCAGCACCGACGACTCCACCCCGGCCCCGGCCGACGAGACGATGGCCCGCATCGGGGCGGCGGTGACCCGCGCCCAGCGCGGGGAGCCCGACGCCGCCCGCCGCGAGCTGACCTCGCTTTGGAACGAGCTCGGCCCCGGCGGGGACCCCCTGCACCGCTGCACGCTGGCCCACCACCTGGCCGACCTGCAGGAGGACCCCCGGGAGGAACTGGCGTGGGACCAGCGGGCGCTGGCGGCCGCCGACGCCGTGACCGACGAGCGGGCGGCCGCGGCGGGGGCCACCGGTCCGGTCGCGGCCTTCTACCCGTCCCTGCACCTCAACCTCGGGGAGGACCACCGCAAGCTCGGGGACCTGCCGGCCGCCCGGCGGCACCTGGAGCTCGGGCGGGCGGCCGCCGGCGAGCTGTCGGACGACGGCTACGGAGCGATGGTCCGCGGCGGGCTGGAGGCGCTGGCCACGCGGCTGGGCGACGGCTGAACGGCGCCGGTCAGCGCAGCCGCTGCGGCAGCCCGGCGGTGAGCAGGAAGACGCGGTCGGCCCGCGCGGCGACGCGGGCGTTGAGCACGCCGAGCTCGTCGCGGAAGCGCCGTCCGGCCGGCGTGGCGGGCACCACCCCGCAGCCGACCTCGTTGCTCACCGCCGTCACGCGGCGGCGCGTGTTGATCCACGCCTCGACCAGCGCGTCCACGGCCGCCGCGAGGCGCGGATCGGCTCCCGGGTCCCCGGTCCAGGTGCCGCAGTCGTCCATCGTCCGGGCCAGCCAGGTGGTGAGGCAGTCGACGAGCACCGGGGGCCCGGGGGCGCCGAGCACGGCCGGCAGGTCGACGGTCTCCACGGTGCGCCAGGACGCCGGGCGCCGGACGCGGTGCGCCGCCACCCGGTCGGCCCACTCCGGGTCCGCGTCGTCGGGCACCGCGCCGCAGGCGACGTACTCCACCTCGCGGAGCCCGAGCAGCCGCTGCTCGGCGAACGAGGACTTCCCCGACCGGGCGCCGCCGAGCACGAGCACCCGCCTGGGCCGTCGGCCGATCACGGGAGGACCCTACGACGCGCGGCGGCCGTCAACGCCAGGTTGACGACCCACGTGTCGTCAACCTACGGTTGACGCATGACGCCCGAGCCCGCCCCCGTCCGCCTCGACGACCTCATCACCGCCGTCACGCGCGCCCACGAGGCACCGCTCGACCAGCTCTCCGGCGCGGTCCTGCTGGCCGACTCCCTGGGCGAGGTGGCCGACTCGCTCATCGGCCACTTCGTCGACCAGGCCCGGCGGACCGGGGCCTCGTGGTCCGACATCGGCCGCAGCATAGGCGTGACCAAGCAGGCCGCCCAGAAGCGCTTCGTCTCCCGCGCGGCGGACGCCCCCGCGCTCGATCCCAGCCAGGGGTTCAGCCGGTTCACCCCCGACGCGCGCGCCGCCGTCGTCGGCGCCCAGGAGCAGGCCCGCACCGCGACCAACGCGACGATCGGCGTGGCCCACCTCGTGCTCGCGCTGGTCGCCGACCCCGCGAGCGAGGCGGCCCGCGCGATCACGGCGCAGGGGGTGTCCCTGGACGCCGTCCGGCGCACCGCGACCGCGACCCTCCCGCCGGCCGCCTCACTCGTGCCCGCCCTGATCCCCTTCGACCCGCACGCCAAGCGGGCCCTCGAACTCGCCTTCGTGGTGGCCGGCCGGCTCGGCCACGAGTCGATCGACACCGGGGACGTCCTGCTCGCCGTCCTGGAGGCCGAGGACGGCACCGGCGTGCTGGCCGGCCTCGGCGTGGGCCGGGACGCGGTCGAGGCCACCCTCACGGGCGCCGCTCCCCCGCCGGCGGGCTGACGCCGCGGGCCGGGCCCGCCGCCGGAGGACGGCCGCGAGCCCGGCTCCGAGCAGCAGGACCCAGCCGGCTCGGGCGACCAGCCAGCCGGCGGAGGCGGGCGCGTCGTGCAGGCCGGGCAGGGGGCCGGCGGGCAGCGTGACCAGCCAGAGCGCGACCAGCAGCGGCTGGTGCAGGAGGAAGACCGGCAGCGCGGCCCGGCCCAGGGCCGCCGGTGCGCGCACGGACACCGGGGACCGGAGCACCAGTGCCGCCGCGCCGGCCTGCGCGAGGGCCAGGGCGAGGGTGGCCGCCGACGGCGGGTCGAGGTTGGAGCGAGCCGCCCCCGGCACGCCCACCGCGGAGGCCGGCAGTCCGCCCGGACCCACCAGCAGGAGGACGGCGAGCACCCCGCCGGCCAGCAGCGCGACCGCCGCCCGCGCGGACAGCGGAGCCCGCGCCAGGACGACGCCCAGCTGCCACGGCGCCCACCAGACCAGCAGCACCGCCGCCCAGCCCGGGCCGGCGGCGCTCGCCGCGGCCGCCAGGAGCACCGCGCCCGCCGCCGCGCGCCCGCCGTGCCGAACGTCGAGCCGCACCAGGGCCGGGGTGGCGGCCGACAGCGCGAGGTAGACGCCCAGGAACCACAGCGGCCGCAGCGCGAGCCGCCCGGCCGAGGCGACGACGTCCTGCGGCGCGCCCGCCACCGAGAGGGCGGCCGCGACGGCGGCGACCGCGCCGACCAGCAGGCCCACCGGGCCGGCCAGCCGCCGCACCCGGCCCCACCACCAGCGCAGCGGCGGAGCGCCGGAGGCCGACCAGCTGCGGGCCGCCCCGAACCCGGCGAGGAGGAAGAACAGCCCCAGCGTCTGCAGGAGCCAGCTCACCGGCGCGAGCTCCGGCAGCGCCCGCAGCGGGCTGTCGGTGCGGACGTCGACGTCCAGGCCGGTGGCCACGACCGGGGCGGTGACCAGCCAGTGGCCGAGCACCACGCCGGACACCGCGACGGCGCGCAGGGCGTCGACCCACGGGTCGCGCACCGCGCTCACGGGACCGCACCCCCGGGCCCGCGGCCGGTGGCGACGTCGACGAGGCCGGCCAGCGCCGCCGACCCGGGGCGGAAGTACCCGTCGTGCCCGGAGGCGCCCCCGACCGGCAGCGGGCGCGCACCGAACCCCGGTGCGGCCGGGTCGGCGCCGTGGCCCAGGTCGCCCACGCGCACGCCCGGGACCCACGCGATCCAGTCCCCCGGCGCGCGCGCCGCCCAGACGCGGGCCGGCGTCCCCAGGTCGGCGACCGAGCCGGCCCGCGCACCGGGGCTGCCGAGCAGGACGAGGTCGTCGGCGGCCAGGTCCGGGGCCGCCAGCGCGGCGACGACCGCGCCGTAGCTGTGCCCGACCACGGTGACCGCGGCGTCGCGGGGCAGGCCGTCGACGAAGCGGACCAGGGCGGGCGCGCCGGCCCGGGCCAGCCGGCCCGAGGCCGCGTCGAGGCCCAGCCCCTCGGGGGTCGCGTAGCCGATCCAGAGGACGACGGCCAGGTCGCCACCGGCCGCCGCGGCCAGGGCCCGCGCCCACGACAGCGGCCGTCCCGCCGGGTCGGCGGGGTCGGTCAGCCCGGCCAGGTCGACGTCCGAGCCGGGCACGAGGACGGCGACGTGCGCCGCGCGGAACGGGTCGCCGAGGGCCAGCACCGCCAGACCGCGGCCGCGCGGGTCGCAGCCGAGCACCGTGGCGCCGGTGCGCGCGGCCAGCGCGGCGGCGCAGCCGGGGTCGCGGGCGACCGGGCCGGGCACC
>NZ_JAQISV010000071.1:0-10180 GCF_048569675.1 Geodermatophilus sp. CPCC 206100 | reverse complement strand
GCGCCGGTGAGCGCGCCGCGCCCCGCGGCTCCGGCGCGTTCGCGCCGCGCCGCCCGCCCGGCCGCCCCCGCCTGCGCGGCGGCATCCGGCCCGGCAGCAAGCGGCTGACCGTCGGGCTGATCGTCGTCCTCGCCCCGCTGCTGGTGGTGATGGGCAAGCTGGTCCTGCTGCAGGGCGTGGACGGCGGCGACTACGCCGCCGCGGCCGCGGAGGACCGGCTGAGCAGCTATCCGATCGCCGCCCTCCGCGGCGAGGTGGTCGACCGCGACGGCACCCCGCTGGCCTACACCGTCGCCGCCTCGCGCGTGGTGGCCGACCCGACGGTCGTCGCCGACCCGGCCCGCACCGCGCTGGCGCTGACCACGCTGCTCGACGTCCCGGTGTCGGAGCTGACCGAGCTGCTCTCCCGCGACGGCCGTTACGTCGTGCTCGCCTCGCAGGTGACCCCGGAGACCGTCGACGCCATCGAGGAGCTCGGCCTCGGCGGGATCTTCTTCGAGGACGACCCCGTCCGGCTCTACCCGGCCGGGACGGTGGCCGGCCAGGTCGTGGGCTTCATCGGCCGGGACGGCGACGGCCTGGCCGGCATCGAGCAGGCCTTCGACGACGAGCTCGCCGGGACCGACGGCGAGCGGCGGGTGGAGGTGGGCAGCGGCGGCAACCCGATCCCGTCGGGCATCGACGAGTCCACCCCGGCCACCGACGGCGCGACCGTGGGCCTCACCCTCGACGCCGACCTGCAGTTCGTCATGGAGCAGCGGCTGGCGCAGGCCTGCGACGACGGCGCCACGACGCGCGCGTCCGCCGTCGTCCTCGACGTGCACACCGGCGAGGTCGCGGCCATGGGGTCCTGCCCCGGCTACGACCCCGGCCAGGCCCGGACGACCGATCCCGCGCTGCTGGGCAACCCGGTCGTGTCCGACGTCTTCGAGCCGGGGTCGGTCATGAAGGCGGTCACCCTCGCCGCCGCGCTCGAGGAGGGCGTGGCGAAGCCGGAGACCGTCCTCACCGTCGACGGGCACATCCAGGCCGGGGACGCCGTGGTGACCGACGCGCACGACCACGAGCCGATCGACTGGACGGTCACCGGCGTGCTGGCCAAGTCCAGCAACGTCGGCACGATCATGCTGGCCCGCCAGGTCGGCGACGCCCGGTTGGAGGAGTACCTGCGGGCTTTCGGTGTCGGCAGCACCACCGGGATCGAGCTGCCCGGCGAGAGCGCCGGCATCCTGGAGGGCTCCGGGGACTGGACCGCCAGCCGCGCGGCGAACGTGCCGATCGGGCAGGGCGTGTCGGTGACCACCCTGCAGATGGCGTCGGTCTACCAGGCGATCGCCAACGGCGGCGTGCGCATCGAGCCCCGGCTGGTCGAGTCGGTCGGCGGGGAACGGCCGCCGGCGCCGGCGAGCACCCGCGTGGTCAGCGAGTCCACGGCCGACGCGATGGCGCTGATGCTCGAGGCCGTCGTCGGCCCCGGCGGCACCGCGCCGCTGGCCGAGGTCGACGGCTTCCGGGTGGCCGGCAAGACCGGCACCGCCCAGCGGGCCAACCCGGAGTGCGGCTGCTACGCCGGTGGTGGGTACGTGACGACCTTCGTGGGCTTCGCCCCGGCCGACGACCCCCAGTACGTCGTCGCCGTCGACCTCGAGCGCCCCACCAGCTCGGCGGAGGGCGGCCAGGTGGCCGCGCCGGTCTTCGCCGACATCATGCGCCAGGCGCTCACCGCCCACGGCGTCGTGCCGTCGGGGACGCCCCGCCCGGAGTTCCGCCTCACCGGGTGACGGGCTCCCTTCCCCCCACGCTCGGCGCGGGACCGCGGCGGGGAGCCGTTCCGGAACGCCACCGGCCCCGGGGCGGTCCCCGGGACGGGGCCGCACCGCCGGTAGATTGGAGTCCCGTGAGCGCAAGCGGGAGGGGGCGGTGACCCCGCTGACCCTCGCCGGTCTCGGCGACCTACTCGGTGCGCCCGTCACCGGCGACCCGGGCACCCCCGTCTCCGGCGTCACCCTGGCCTCGGCCGAGGTCCGGGCCGGGGACCTGTACGCCGCCCTGCCCGGCGCCCGCACCCACGGCGCCCGCTTCGCCGCCGACGCCGCCGCCCGCGGCGCGGTCGCCGTCTTGACCGACCCGTCCGGCCGGGACCTGGCCCTGGCCACCGGCCTGCCGGTCTGCGTGGTGGACGATCCGCGCGCGCTGCTCGGTGCCGTCGCCGCGCGCGTGTACGGGGACCCCGGCCGGCGGCTGCAGGTCATCGGGATCACCGGCACCAACGGCAAGACGACGACCAGCTACCTGGTGGAGGCGGGCCTGGCCGCGGCGGGCCGCGGCACCGGCCTGATCGGCACCGTCGAGACCCGCACCCGGGGTCGCGCGCCGGACGGGACGCCCACGGTCACCGCCTTCCCCAGCGTCCGGACCACGCCCGAGGCGCCGGCCCTGCACGCGCTGCTGGCCCGCATGGCCGACTCCGGCGTGCAGACGGTGGTCATGGAGGTCTCCAGCCACGCGCTGGTGCTGGGCCGGGTGGGCGGGGTCCCGTTCGCGGCGGCCGGGTTCACCAACCTCGGCCGCGACCACCTGGACTTCCACACCGACATCGAGGACTACTTCCGCGCCAAGGCGCGGCTGTTCGACGGGCGCGCGGCGGTCGAGGTCGTCGACGTCGACGACGCCTACGGGCGCCGGCTCACCGGGCTGCTCGGCGGGCGCCGGGCGGTCACCGTCTCCACCGTCGGCCCGGGCGCCGACTGGTGGGCCGGGGACGTGGTGGTCGCCCCGCACGGCGGCTCGGCGTTCACCCTGCACGGGCCGGGCGGGCGCAGCTGGTCGGCGTCGGTGCGGCTGCCCGGGCGGTTCAACGTGGCCAACGCGGTCCTCGCCGTCGCCCTGCTCGACGCGGTCGGGGTGCCGGTCGAGACCGCCCTGACCGGGCTGGCCGAGACCGTGGTGCCCGGCCGCATGGAGCCGGTGGACGCCGGCCAGCCGTTCGTCGCCGTCGTCGACTACGCGCACACCCCCGACGCGGTGGCCACGGCGCTGACCGCGCTGCGGGCGGCCACCGCCGGACGGGTCCTCACCGTGCTGGGCTGCGGCGGCGACCGCGACCCCGGCAAGCGGGCCGCCATGGGCTCGGCCGCGGCGCTCGGCAGCGACCTGCTCGTGGTCACCGACGACAACCCGCGCTCGGAGGACCCCGCGGCCATCCGCGCGGCGATGCTCGCCGGCGTCCCCGCCGGCCGGCGCGGCGACGTGCTCGAGATCGGCGACCGGCGGGCCGCCATCGCCGCCGCGGTGGCCCGCGCCCGTCCCGGTGACGCGGTGCTGGTGGCCGGCAAGGGCCACGAGTCCGGCCAGGAGGTCGCCGGCACCCTGCACCCCTTCGACGACCGCGCCGTGCTGCGCGAGGCCCTGGCGCGGCTCGCGCCGGCCGGAGTGGAGACGCCGTGATCGCCCTGACCCTGGCCGAGGTCGCCGAGGCCGTGCACGGCCGGCTGCCCCCGGACGCCCGGGGGACCGTCACCGGCACGGTCACCGTCGACTCCCGCGCGGTCGCCCCGGGGGACCTGTTCGTGGCGGTCCCCGGTGAGCGGGTCGACGGGCACGACTTCCTGGCCGCCGCCGCGAGCGCCGGCGCCGTCGCCGCGCTGACCACCCGGCCCGACGGCGCGCTGCCGTGCGTCGTCGTCGACGAGCCCGTGGTCGCGCTCGGCCGGCTGGCCGCCGCCGTGCACGCCCGGCTGGGCGCCGGCTCGCTGCGGACGCTGGCGATCACCGGCTCCTCGGGCAAGACCTCGACCAAGGACCTGCTCGGTCAGGTGCTGGCCGCCGCCGGCCCCACGGTCAGCCCGCCGGGGTCCTACAACAACGACATCGGCCTGCCCCTGACGGTGCTCAGCGCCGACGAGGGGACCCGCTTCCTGGTGCTGGAGATGGGCTCGCGCGGGCCCGGGCACATCGCCCGGCTGTGCGCCGTGGCCCGGCCGCAGGTCGGCGTCGTCCTCAACGTCGGCTCCGCCCACCTGGGCGAGTTCGGCTCGCCGGAGGGGATCGCCGCGGCCAAGGGCGAGCTGGTCGAGGCGCTGCCCGCCGACGGCACCGCCGTGCTCAACGCCGACGACCCGCGCGTGCTCGGCATGGCGCCGCGCACCCGCGCGCGGGTGCTGACCACCGGCCTGGGGGCCGGCGCCGACGTGCGGGCCGAGGACGTCGTCCTCGACGAGTCCGGCCGCCCCCGGTTCACCCTGGCGGCGGCGGGGCAGCGCAGCCCCGTCCGGCTGCAGGTCGTCGGCGCGCACCAGGTGGCCAACGCGCTGTCGGCCGCCGGCGCCGCGCTGGCGGTGGGGCTGGCGCCCGCGGCCGTCGCCGACGCGCTGTCGGCGGCCGTGCCGCGCAGCCGCTGGCGGATGGAGGTCACCCGCCGCGCGGACGGCGTCACCGTGGTCAACGACGCCTACAACGCCAACCCCGAGTCGATGCGCGCCGCCCTCGCCGCACTGTCGGGGCTGGCGGGGCGGCGGCGGATCGCGGTCCTCGGCGGGATGGCCGAGCTCGGTCCCGGCGCGGCCGCCGAGCACGAGCGCCTGGGGCGCGACGCCGTCGCCTCGGGCGTGGACCTCGTCGTGGCGGTCGGTGCCGATGCGGTAGGGATAGCGGCGGGTGCCGCCGCCGCGCGCGCGGAGCGGGACGACGACACGAACCAGGGCGCGATCTCCGTGCCCGACCGGGCGGCCGCCCGGGAGCTGCTGACGGAGGTCCTGGTGCCCGGTGACGTCGTGCTGGTGAAGGCCAGCCGGTCCTACGGGCTCGAGGTGCTCGCCGACGCCCTCCTCGACGCCGGGGCAGGCGCGTGAAGTCCGTCCTCATCGCCGCCGCGTTCGGCCTGGTGATCTCCATCCTCGCCACGCCCGTGGCGGTGCACCTGTTCCGGCGCAAGGGCTTCGGCCAGGAGATCCGCGACGACGGCCCGGAGAGCCACCTGTCGAAGAAGGGCACGCCCACGATGGGCGGCACCGTCATCGTCGGGGCCACCGTCGGCGGCTACCTGATCGCCCACCTGTTCCTGGTCAACCAGCCCGGCCGCGGGGTGACCGCCAGCGGGCTGCTCGTGCTGTTCCTCATGGTGGGGCTGGGCACCGTCGGCTTCCTCGACGACTACCTCAAGATCCGCTACCGGCGCAGCCTCGGGCTGAACAAGACCGCCAAGCTGGTCGGCCAGCTGGTCATCGGCGTGGCCTTCGCGGTCCTGGCGATCAACTTCCCCGACCCGGCCGGGACGACGCCGGCCTCCACGGTCGTCTCCTACGTGCGCGACATCGCGCCGCTGGCGCTGGGGTCGATCGGCTTCGTGATCCTGGCCTACCTGTTCATCGCCGGGTTCTCCAACGCGGTGAACCTGACCGACGGGCTCGACGGGCTGGCCGCCGGGTGCTCGGCGATGGTCTGCGGCTCGTACACGATCATCTCGTTCTGGCAGTTCACCCACGACTGCACCACCGAGGTGATCGACGGCTGCTACACCGTCCGGGACCCGCTCGACGTCACGCTGGTGGCCGCCGCCGGCCTGGGCGCCTGCCTGGGCTTCCTGTGGTGGAACACCAGCCCGGCGCGGATCTTCATGGGCGACACCGGCTCCCTCGCCCTGGGCGGGCTGCTCGCGGGCCTGGCCATCGTCACCCGTACCGAGCTGCTGCTCATCGTGCTCGGCGGGCTGTTCGTCGCGGTCACCCTGTCGGTGGTCATCCAGGTGGCGTTCTTCCGTGCCACCCGCCGGCGGGTGTTCCGCATGGCGCCGCTGCACCACCACTTCGAGCTGGCGGGCTGGACGGAGAACACCGTGATCGTCCGGTTCTGGTTGGTCACCGGCATGGCGGTGGCCTTCGGGCTGGGCCTGTTCTACGCCGACTGGCTCGCCGTCACGGGCCTGTGAGAGCGGCACTACCGCGACACGCCCCCCGGCTGACCCGCGACACGCGGAGCAGCAGCGACGATGACCGGATGGAGTCCACCGGCGCCACACCCGTCCGCGAGGGACGCCGGACGGCGCAGACCGGCCGGGGGAGGACGACGTACCGCCGGCTCCGCGGCCCGGCCTGGCTCGACGGCCCCATGACCAGCTGCCACCTCGTGGTGGGCGCCGCCGGGCTGCTGCTCGCGATCGGGCTGGTCATGGTGTTCTCCGCCTCGGCGATCGAGGCCGCGCTGGCCGACGAGCCGGCCTGGGTGCCCGGGGTCAAGCAGCTCCTGCTGGCCGCCGTGGGACTGGTGCTCTGCTACGCCGCCGTCCGCACCCCGGTGGGCTTCGTCCGCCGCTTCGCGCCGCTGGGGCTGGCGCTGGCGGCGGTGCTGCTGGTCCTCGTCCTGGTGCCCGGGATCGGCAAGCAGCTCAACGGCTCCCGCCAGTGGATCGACCTGCGCGTCATCGACTTCCAGCCCTCGGAGCTGGCCAAGCTGGTCTACGCGCTGTGGGGCGCCCACATCCTGGCGACGCGGGACCGGTACCTCACCCTGCGCGGGCTGCTGGTGCCCCTGCTGCCGGTGTTCGGCCTGCTGTCGTTCCTGCTGTACCTGGAGCCCGACTTCGGCGCGATCATGAGCCTGGCGCTGGTGCTCGTCGGGCTGCTGTGGGGCGCCGGGCTGCCGCTGCGGTTCTTCGCGTGGGGGCTGGGCGCCGGGGTCATCGGGATCGTCGTCATGATCCAGGCGGCGCCCTACCGGATGGCGCGGATCACCGCGTTCCTCGACCCGTTCGCCGACCCCAGCGACGGCGGTTTCCAGGCCATCCGCGGCTTCTACGCCCTGGCCACCGGCGGCCTGTGGGGCGTGGGGCTGGGCAACAGCGCGATGAAGTGGAACCTGCTGCCGCACGCGGAGTCCGACTACATCTTCGCGATCCTCGGCGAGGAGCTCGGGTTCCTCGGCTGCCTGGTGGTGGTCACCCTCTACGGCGTGCTCGCCTACGCCGGATTCCGCATCGCCAAGAACTCGGCCGACCGCTTCGTCCAGCTCGCCAGCGTGGCGATCACCGTCTGGCTGATCGGCCAGGCCGCGATGAACATGGGGTACGTCGTCGGCGTCCTGCCCGTCACCGGCGTCCAACTGCCGCTGATCTCCGCCGGCGGCACCTCGCTGGTGCTCACCCTCGCCATCGTGGGGCTGCTCATCCGCTTCGCCCGCTGCGAGCCCGAGGCGATCGAGCACCAGCGCGGCCGGGACCGGGGCCGCCTGGCCCGGCTGCTGCTCCCCGTGCCGGCGCAGGCGGTCGACCCGGTGCGCCCGCCGCGCCGCCGTCGTCCCCCGGCGCCCCGGGCCGCGGACGTGCCCGCGGAGCGCCCGGCCCGCCGGCCGGCGGTCTCCGGCGGCCGCACCGTAGCTCGGGTCGCTCCGCTGCGGCCCGGTGCGGTGCCGCCCCGGGAGCGGGCTCCCGGACCGCGGGAGCGGCGGGCCACCGAGGGCCGGCCCCGGGCCGCGGACGCCCGGCGGCAACCGCCACCGCGCGCCCGCTCGACGGCGCCCGAGTCCCCGCGGCGGCCACGGTGAACGGCGCGGCGAGCAACGGCCTGAGCGTCGTCCTGGCCGGGGGTGGCACCGGCGGGCACATCGAGCCGATGCTGGCTCTCGCCGACGCCCTGCGGCGGCGTGGGACGGACGGCGGCGAGCTGCGGATCACCTGCCTGGGTACCGCCCGCGGGATGGAGACGCGGCTGGTGCCCGCCCGCGGCTACGACCTGCGGCTGATCCCGCCGGTGCCCCTACCGCGCCGGATCACCCCGGACCTGCTGCGGGTGCCGGGGCGCCTGCGGGCGGCGGTGCGCGAGACCCGGCAGCTGCTGGCCGATCTGGGCGCCCACGTCGTCGTCGGCTTCGGGGGCTACGTGGCCCTGCCGGCCTACCTCGCGGCCGGCCGGCTGACCGTGCCGATCGTCGTCCACGAGCAGAACGCGCTCCCGGGCCTGGCCAACCGCATCGGCGCCCGGCGGGCCGCCCGGGTGGCGCTGACCGTGCCTGGCACGCCGCTGCGCGGCGGCGAGCACGTCGGCATGCCCCTGCGGACGGCGATCAGCACCCTGGACCGCCCTGCCCGCCGCGCGGAGGCCCGCGCCGCCTTCGGCCTGGACGCCGACCGGCCGACCCTGCTGGTCTTCGGCGGCTCGCAGGGGGCGGCCTCGCTCAACCGGGCGGCCGTGGGCGCCGCCGACGCGCTGACCGCCGCCGGGGTGCAGGTGCTGCACGCGCGCGGCCCCAAGAACACCGAGGTGACCGTGCCGCCCCGCCCGGCGGGCCAGGCGCCCTACGTCGTGGTCGACTACCTCGAGCGCATGGACCTCGCCTACGCCGCCGCCGACCTCGCCCTGTGCCGGGCCGGCGCGGTGACGGTGGCCGAGCTCTCCGCGGTGGGGCTGCCGGCGGCGTTCGTCCCGCTGCCGATCGGGAACGGCGAGCAGCGGCGCAACGCGCTGCCCGTGGTCGAGGCCGGCGGCGGGCTGCTGGTGGAGGACGCCGCCCTGTCGCCGTCCTGGATCGAGGAGGACGTCGTGCCGCTGCTCACCGACCCGGCCGCGCTGGCCGGCTACGCGCAGCACGCCGCGGCCGCCGGTGCCCGCGACGCCGACGAGCGGCTGACCGACATCGTGCTGGAGGTGGCGCAGCGGTGAGCGCCGCCGCGGTGGCCGCGTGGCGCGACCCCATCCCCGCGCTGGCCGACCTGGGCGCGGTGCACTTCGTCGGGATCGGCGGCGCCGGGATGAGCGGCATCGCCCGGATCATGCTGGCCCGGGGCGTCGCCGTCTCGGGCACCGACCGCCGGGACACCCCGACGCTGCTCGCGCTGCGCGCGCTCGGTGCCCGGGTCGAGCTGGGCCACGACGCCGCGCACCTGGGGGAGGCCGACACGGTCGTGGTCTCCACCGCGATCCGCGACGACAACCCCGAGCTGGCCGCGGCGCGCGAGCGCGGCCTGCGCGTGCTGCCCCGCGCGGTGGCACTGGCCGCGGTCATGGCCGGCCGGCGCAGCGTCGCGGTGGCCGGCACCCACGGCAAGACCTCGACCACCTCGATGCTCACCGTCGCCGTCCAGGCCTGTGGCGCGGACCCCTCTTTCGCCATCGGCGGCGACCTCAACGAGTCCGGCAGCAACGCGCACGCGGGGGAGGGCGACGTCTTCGTCGCCGAGGCCGACGAGAGCGACCGGTCGTTCCTGCTGCTGGCGCCCTTCGGCGGGATCGTCACCAACGTCGAGGCCGACCACCTGGACAACTACGGCGACCTCGCCGCGGTGGAGGCCGCCTTCGACCGCTTCCTCGGCACGGTGGACCCGGCCGGCTTCGTCGTGCTGTGCGCCGACGACCCGGGCGCCGCCCGGCTGCGCACGGTGCCCACGCCGGCGCGGGTGCGCACCTACGGCACCGCCGAGGACGCCGACCTGCGGCTGCTCGACATCGAGGTGGCCCCCGACGCCACGTCCTGGACGGCGGTCCTGGACGGCGAGCTGCTGGGCCGGGTGCAGATCCGGGTGCCCGGCGAGCACATGGCCCGCAACAGCGCCGCCGCCCTGCTGGCGGGCCTGGAGCTGGGCCTGCCCGCCGACGGCCTGGTCGCGGGGCTGGGCCGCTTCGGCGGCGTGCACCGGCGCTTCGAGCTCAAGGGCGTCGCCGGCGGGGTGCGGGTCTACGACGACTACGCCCACCACCCGACGGAGGTAGAGGCGCAGCTGCGCGCCGCCCGGTCGGTGGCCGGCGACGGCCGGGTCGTGGTCGCCTTCCAGCCGCACCTCTACAGCCGCACCCGCGAGTTCGCCGCCGGGTTCGGCGCGGCGCTCGGGCTGGCCGACGAGGTCGTGGTGATGGACGTCTACGGCGCCCGCGAGGACCCCGTCCCCGGCATCACCGGTGCGATGGTGGCCGACGCGGTTCCGCTGCCGCCCGAGCGGGTCCACTTCGAGCCCTCCTGGTCGGCCGCCGCGCCGGCCCTCGCGACCCGGGCCCGCCCCGGCGACCTGGTCATCACGATGGGGGCGGGCAACGTCTCGATGGTCGGGCCCGAGGTGCTCGCCGCCCTGCGGGGCGCCGGGACCGGCGGCGTCCCGGCGGACCCGGCGCCGTGAGCCGCGCGGGCACGACCACCCGCGACCGCGCCCGCGGCCCCGGGCCCGCACCCGAGGCCGGCCGCGGCACGGGCGCGACCG
>NZ_JAQISV010000070.1:0-14494 GCF_048569675.1 Geodermatophilus sp. CPCC 206100 | reverse complement strand
TCATTCCGAACCCGGAAGCTAAGCCTCTCAGCGCCGATGGTACTGCCCTGGAGACGGGGTGGGAGAGTAGGACGCCGCCGGACAACCACTCACGAAACGGGGGTCGGAGCCACGCGCTCCGGCCCCCGTTTCCGTGTTTCCTGCACATCTCTCCAGCACCGTGAGTGCTCCACCCGGCATCGAGGTACGCACACAGTCATGACTTCTCCTCGACGAGGCGCCGGCGGCACCGGCGGACAGGGTCCCCGCGGCGGTGGCCGCGGCGCGGGCCAGGGCCGCCAGGGTCAGGGCCGCCAGCAGGGCGGGGCCGGTGGCGCCCGAGGCGGCTCGAGCGGACGCGGTTCCGAGGGCTCGTGGCAGGGGCGTCGGGCTTCGGGGGAGCGCCCGAGCGGGGCGGGCCGCCCGGAGTGGCAGGAGCGCCGACCCTCCGGAGACGCCCCCCAGCGCTCCGGCGGGCCCCGGAGCGGGGGGCAGGAGCGCCGTCCGGCACAGCCCGAGCGGGGCACTGGGCAGGATCGTCGGACGCAGGGGGCGGGCGCCGCGCAGGGTGACTGGCGTGAGCGCCGTCCCTCGGGCGGGCGTCCGCCGGCGTCCGAGGGGACGCGGGGGAACTGGCAGGAGCGCCGTCCCTCGAGCGGCCGTCCCGAGCGGTCCGGCGGACCGCGCGGTGAGTGGCAGGACCGGCGTCCGACCGGCGATCGACCGCAGCGCCCGGGGGGTCCCCGGGGGGAGTGGCAGGAGCGGCGTCCGCAGGGTGCGGGGTCCACGGGCGGGGACTGGCGTGAGCGCCGCCCCGCCGGCGACCGGCCGCAGCGCCCGGCGGGTGCCCGTGGGGACTGGCAGGGACGCCGCCCGGCCGGTGACCGGCCGCAGCGCCCGGCGGGTGCTCGTGGGGACTGGCAGGAGCGCCGTCCCGCCGGCGATCGACCGCAGCGCCCGGCGGGCACACGCGGGGAGTGGCAGGAGCGGCGTCCGCAGGGTGCGGGGTCCGCGGGCGGGGACTGGCGTGAGCGCCGTCCCGCCGGCGACCGGCCGCAGCGCCCGGCGGGCACACGCGGGGAGTGGCAGGAGCGGCGACCGGCCGGCGACGACCCGCAGCGGCCCGCGAGCCCGCGCGGCGACTGGCAGGAACGTCGTCCGCACCGCGGCAGCGGCGGAGCTCAGGGACGGAACTGGCAGGATCGCCATCCCTCGGACGACCGGCGCGGCCGGCCCGAGCGCGGCCCGCGCCCCGAGCGCACGCCGCCGGCCCCCTCGGGTCCGGAGATCCCGGACTGGGCCGACGCTCGCGACCTCGACCCCGCCGTGCGCTCCGCGCTGCGCGGGCTGGAGTCCCGCAACGCCGAGCGGGTGGCCCGCCACCTCGTCGCGGCGGGGACGCTCGTCGACGACCAGCCCGACGAGGCCCTGGCCCACGCCCGCGCGGCTCGTGACCGGGCATCGCGCATCGGCGCCGTTCGGGAGGCCGTCGGCGTCACCGCGTACCACGCCGGTGACTACGCCGAGGCGGCGCGCGAGCTGCGCGCCTACCGGCGGATGAGCGGCGATGACACCTACCGAGCCGTGCTCGCGGACTGCGAGCGCGCGCTCGGCCGCCCTGAGGTGGCCCTGCGGCTCGTCCGTGAGGCCTTCGGCGAGTCCCCGGACGCCGCCGAGGCCGTCGAGCTGCGACTGGTCGAGGCCGGGGCCCGTCGGGACCTCGATGAGCTGCCGGCGGCACGCCTGGTCCTCGAAGGCGCCCTGGGCGGCCGGCCGCGACCGGAGTCGGTCGACCTGACCGATCCCGGGGTGCTGCGGCTCGCGTCCGCGTACGCCGACCTGCTCTCCGCCAGTGGCGACCGGGCGTCGGCCGACGCCTGGGAGGAGGCCGTGGCCGCCCACACCCCCGAGGAGCCGGACGTCGAGTTCTCCGAGGAGGAGGTCCCCGTCGGCGCCGGTGCCGACGACGACCAGCCCGCTCCTCCGGTGACGGTGGAGGCGGACGACGACGACCTCGCGGACGACGACGACCTGGACGACGACGGGGACCTGGCCGACGACGAGGACCTCGCGGACGACGAGATCGTCATCGACGACGACATCGAGGCCGAGGTCGCCGAACTCCTCGGCGAGATCGACCCGCCCGGGGACGACGCGGGCACCGACCGCTGACATCCCCGGGCCGGCCGTCCACACCCCGGGCTCCGGTCCACAGACCGACGGCGTGCCTGGCCGGCGCACCGGCCTCCGGAGAGGCTGCCGTCATGAGCGTGGCAGTCATCGACCGGAACGACGTCGTCCTCCGCGGGCGGGTCTCTGCACCCGCGGAGCTGCGGACCCTGCCCAGTGGCGACACCCTCGTCACCTTCCGCCTGGTGGTGCGCCGACCCGAACCGCGGGCGCGCGGACAGTCGGTCGACGTCCTCACCTGCATCAGCTACGACCGGGGCCTCCAGCGGCGGATCGCGGCCTGGGGGGCCGGGGACGTCGTGGAGGTGGAGGGCGCCCTCCAGCGGCGCTTCTGGCGCACGCCGACCGGCACCGCCTCGGTGTGCGAGGTGAACTGCCGGCGCGGCCGGAAGGTGCCACGGGCGTCCGGTGGCACGGCGGTCGCCTCGGCGTGAGCCGCGGGTCAGTCGTCGTGCGGGCGGAGCACCAGGCCGGTCCGGGGCTTGGGGACGAACAGGGTGGACTTGCGCGGCATGCGGGCGCCGTCCCGCGCGACGGCGGCGACGTCCGCCGGCGAGGGGGCGCGCAGCAGGACGGCCACACCGCGGCGGGCGGTCGCGCCGGCCAGCGCCTGCTCCACCGTGTGCGCCACCCGCACCGACTCCGGGTCGTCGCTGCGGCCCCACAGCAGCTGGAACAGGCCGTGGTGGGCGAGCACGACGTCGAGCCGGCGCCATGCCGCGGGCGCCTCGGCGGGCACGGCGGCGAGGACGTCGGCCGACGGGTTCCGCAGCACGGCCAGCCGCCGGCCGTCGCTGAGCAGGTACCCGGACTCGGCGGGGTCGGTCAGCCAGCGGTCGACCGCGGCCCGCAGGCCGGCGTCCCCGTTCCCCAGGCCGGCGATCTCCGTCACCGCGAAGCCCGGGGCGGCCGCCTCCAGGGCGTCGTCGAGGAGCAGGTCCGGAACGACCCGGTGGATCGCGTGGACGTGCAGTCCACCGGGCCCCATCGGCGTGACCAGCGCGAGGATGCTGTCCGCCGCTGCCCGGCTGCGGGCGTGCGCCTGCGCGGCCGCGAAGCGGTGGTGGCCGTCGGCGATCACCGCGCCGGTGCGCCCGAGCGCCGTCGCGACGCGGGCCACGAGGACGGGGTCGGTCACCCGCCAGAGGCGGTGGCGGACCCCGTCGGCGTCCTCCACCACCAGCGTCGGGTCCGCCGCCCGAGCGGCATCGGTCAGCTCCGGCACCTCCGGGTCGGGGTCGTGGGCCAGCAGGATCGGCTCCAGGTCGGTGCCGGTCGCGGCCAGCAACGCCCGCCGGCCCTCCACGGCCGGTGGGTAGGTGTCCTCGTGCGGCAGCACGGCCCGGGACCCGGTCGGGGGGATGCTGACGGCGGCCAGCCAGCCCACCGAGGCCGCCGCGCCGCCGGGCGGCGACATCTCGTACACCCACAGCGCCGGGGTCGGATCCCGCTCGAGTACCCCGGCGTCCTCCCAGTCGGCGAGGGTGCGGGCGGCCTGCTCGACCGAGCGCTGCAGCGCATCGGTGGCCGAAGCCCCCGGCGGCGGCGCGACGCGGGGCAGGATGAGGCGCACGACGTTGTGCGGGTCGGCCGCGGCCAGCCGATCCCGGCCCTCCGGCGTCACGAGGTCGTAGGCTGGCGAGCTGACCCGGGCCAGGCGCCCGGGATCTCGTTGCCGGTAGGTCAGGGCGCGGAAGGGCCGGACCTCGAGCCCTGCCGATGCGGGGTGCGGGGAGTCCGCCGACGACGAGGGCACGACGGGAATCGTAGGAGCGTCCTGCTCCGGTCCGCCCTCGCGGCCGGTCCGGGCGCGCAGCCGGCGGGACCTGGACGGGCCGACGGGCGGCGGACGGAGGGGGCGGCGGTGTCCGACACGGGGGTCCCCGGGGGAGACGTCTACGAGTGGTACCAACGCGGACTGCAGCTGCTGGCCAGCGGTGATCCCGCCGCCGCGGCCACACTGCTCGCCCGGGCCGCGGAGGCCGAACCCGGGTCCCGCAGCCTGCTCGAGGCCCTGGCACGGGCCCAGTACGACGCTGGGCGCTACCACGAGGCCATCGACACCTTCGGCGAGCTGATCAGCCGCAACCCGACCGACGACTACGCCCAGTTCGGCCTGGGGCTGGCGGCCAGCCGGGCGGGCGACCTGGAGCTGGCCGCCGAGCACCTGGCCCTGGCCGTCGCCATGCGGCCCGACCTGGGCCACTACACCCGCGCGCTGCGCGGTGTCCGGGCGCGCCGGACGGGAGGTCGCCGGTGACCGTGCCCGTGCCCGGCCTCGCCCGCGGCTGCTCCGGCGCGCCGACCGAGGTCTACGACGTCGCCCTGCTCGACCTCGACGGCGTCGTCTACGTGGGCCCCGACGCGGTCCCCGGTGTCCCGGACGCGCTGGCGGCCGCGCGGGAGGCCGGGATGCGGCTGGGCTTCGTCACCAACAACGCCGCCCGGACGCCCGAGGACGTCGCGGCGCACCTGTCGGCGCTCGGCGTCCGCGCGGACGCCGAGGACGTGATCACCAGCTCCCAGGCGGCGGCCACGGTCGTCGCGGCCCGGCTCGGCGCGGGCGCGCGGGTGCTCCCGGTCGGGGGGCCGGGGGTGGCCACCGCCCTGGAGGCCGCCGGGCTCACCGTGGTGCGGGGGGCCGAGGACCGGCCGGCCGCCGTCGTGCAGGGCTACGGGCGGGAGGTCGGCTGGGCCGAGCTCGCCGAGGCCGTGGTGGCCGTGCGCAACGGCGCCGAGCACGTCGCCACCAACACCGACGCCACGATCCCCTCGCCGCGCGGCCCGCTGCCGGGCAACGGCGCCATGGTGGGGGTGGTCAGCACGGTGACCGGGGTCCGGCCGCTGGTGACCGGCAAGCCCGACCCGGCCATGCACGCCGAGTGCGTGCGCCGCACCGGGGCGCGGCACCCCCTCGTCGTCGGGGACCGGCTCGACACCGACATCGAGGGGAGCCGGCGCGCCGGCGCCGACAGCCTGCTGGTCCTCACCGGGGTCACCGACCCGGCCGCCCTGCTGGCCGCCGGCCCGGACCAGCGCCCCGACCTGCTGGCGCGCGACGCCTCCGGCCTGCTGGACGTCCATCCTGAGGTGGTCCGGGCGGCGGGGACCTGGCGCTGCGGCGCCTGGGCCGTCCGCCCCGTGGGCGAGGACGGCCGGCTGCGGCTGTCGGGGCCCTCCGTGGCCGGGGACCACGCCGGGGACGGGCTGGACGGCCTGCGGGCGCTCTGCGTGGCGCACTGGGCGATCCACCCCCACGACGCGGCCGGAGCCCTCGTGCAGGCCGCGGACGACGCGTCCGCCGCGGCCCTCGTGCGCTGGTCCCTGGGGGGCGCGGAGTGACCGCCCGCCCGGGGCGTCAGAGCATCTTGCGCAGCCGCAGCAGGTCGCGCAGCCCCGCCTCCAGCTTCACCCGGCCCGACGCCCACGCCGGGCCGAAGGACAGCCGACCCTCGGTCAGCGCGACCAGGTCGTCGCTGGCCATGGTCAGCCGGATGTCGGCCTTCTCCAGCGACTGGTCGGCCGGCTCGGCCCGCATCTCGTGCAGCGACCCCCGCGACAGCCGGCCCCGGACGATCTGCCCCAGGTCCGGCAGGGAGCACGACAGGCTCCGGTCCAGCCCCTGCGCCGCCGGATTGGCGGCGAGGTCGCCGAGGATGCCCTTCAGGGCGGTCATGCACTGCTCCATCGTCGCCACGCGGGCACGCCTCCAGCGGGAGTGGGGACCTGGCGGGCGAACGTTAGCCCCGGTCCGCGGGCCGTGCCCGTCGCCCCCGGCCGGTAACCTCGCGAACCGGGACAGCACCCCGGCCGGCGCCCGAGTCCGCGACGCCGTCCGCACCGGCGGCGCCGCACCGCGCCGTGCCCACCACCCCGGAGAGGCCCACGATGACCGAGCCGAGCCGACCGCGACCGGTCCCGGGTCCGCCGCGGCCGGACTCGCGTCCGGCGGGTGGACCGGCGTCGGTCCCCGGCCCGGTGGCGACCGCGGCCCCCGAGTCGCCGGTGGACGACGGTGCGCGCTTCGCCGACCTGGCGCAGCGGCCGGTCGCCGAGCACGTCGCCGTCTACGAGGACGAGTACGCCCGGCTGCAGCGCGAGCTCGGCGCGATCGACCAGCTCTGATGGTGCGCCGCAGCCGACTCGACGCCGAGCTGGTGCGGCGGGGGCTGGCCCGTTCCCGCGAGCACGCCGTCGCGCTGATCTCCGAGGGGCGGGTGGCCGTCTCCGGGCAGGCCGCCACCAAGCCCGCGACCGGCGTCGACGCGAACACGCCGGTCGTGGTCCGTACCGACCCGGACGAGCCCAGCTGGGTCTCCCGCGGCGCGCACAAGCTGCTGGGTGCCCTCGAGGCCTTCCCGGTGCCGGTCGAGGGCCGGCGCGCGCTGGACGCCGGGGCGTCGACGGGGGGCTTCACCGAGGTCCTGCTGACCCGGGGCGCGCGCGAGGTCGTCGCCGTCGACGTCGGCTACGGCGAGCTGGCCTGGTCGCTGCGCACCGACGACCGGGTCACCGTCCTGGAGCGCACCAACGTGCGCACGCTCACCCCGGAGGCGGTCGGCGGCCCGGTCGACCTGGTGGTGGCCGACCTGAGCTTCATCTCCCTGCGGCTGGTGCTGCCCGCCCTCACCGGCTGCGCGACCGCCGCCTCCGACCTGCTGCCCATGGTGAAGCCGCAGTTCGAGGTCGGACGCGAGCGGCTGGGGTCCGGGGGCGTGGTCCGCGACCCCGCGCACCGGCAGGCCGCGGTGCTGGACGTGGCCCGGGTGGCAGCCGAGCTCGGCTGGGGTACGGCCGGGGTGGTGGCCAGCCCGCTGCCCGGGCCGGCCGGCAACGTGGAGTTCTTCCTCTGGCTGCGCCGGGACGCCGGGCCGCCGCGCGAGGAGGACGTCCGCCGCGCCGTCGAGGAAGGACCATCGTGAAGCAGACCGGCGCTCCCGAGGAGGTCGCGTGACCGAGACCAGCCCCGCGCTGTGGCCCAGTGGCACCCGGCACGTCCTGCTCGCCGTGCACACCGGGCGCAGCGACATCGTCGAACTGGCCCGCAGCTCCGCCGCCCGCCTGGCCAAGGGCGGGATCACCGTGCGGCTGCTCGAGGACGAGGCCCCCGACCTCGGCATCGAGGGCGCGGAGGTGGTCCCGGCCGATGCCGAGGCCGCCCGTGGTGCGGAGATCGTCATGGTGTTCGGCGGCGACGGGACGTTCCTGCGCGCCGCCGAGCTGGCCCGCTACAGCAACGCCGCGCTCATGGGGGTCAACCTCGGCCGGGTGGGTTTCCTCGCCGAGACCGAGCCGGAGGCCGTGGAGGAGACCCTCACCGCGATCGAGCGCTGCGAGTACTCGGTCGAGAAGCGGCTGGCCATCGAGGTGGACGTCCTCGACGCCACCGGAGCGGTCGTCGGAGGCACGTGGGCGCTCAACGAGGCGTCGGTGGAGAAGAGCGAGCGCTCCCGGGTCCTGGACGTGGTGGTGGCCATCGACGGCCGCCCGCTGACCAGTTTCGGCTGCGACGGCGTCCTGTTCTCCACGCCCACCGGGTCCACCGCCTACGCCTTCTCCGCGGGCGGCCCGGTCGTCTGGCCCGACGTCGAGGCGATGCTCGTGGTCCCTTCCAACGCCCACGCGCTGTTCTCCCGCCCGCTGGTGACCTCCCCGGACTCGGTGCTCACCGTGGCGATCCCCGCCGACGGCAACCGCGCCCGGGTCTCCGCCGACGGGCGCCGTGCGCTGGAGGTGCCCGAGGGCGGACGCGTCGAGGTCCGCCGGGCGGCCCGCCCCGTGCGCATCGCCCGGGTGCACCCGTCGACCTTCGGGGACCGGCTGGTCGCCAAGTTCGGACTGCCGGTGCGCGGCTTCCGGGACGCCCGCACCCACGACCCGGGCCACGAGCTGACCCCGGGACGCGACGTGCTCACCCGCGGCATCGTCCGCGCCGACCCCGGAACGGAGGGTCGCGATGGCGGCACGGACGACGACGCGTGACAAGCGGCCGGCCCGATCGGCGGCCGCCGCGGCCGAGGCGGCGGTCGGGCTCGCCGCGGACGTGCCTGCGGCGTCCCCGGACGGACCGGGTGCCGGGGCCGGCACGCGCGGGCGGCTGGGGCGGCTGACCGAGCTGCGCATCCGCGGGCTCGGCGCGATCGACGACGTCACCCTCGAGTTCGGCCACGGCCTGACCGTCGTCACCGGCGAGACCGGCGCGGGCAAGACGATGGTCGTCACCGGCCTCACGCTGCTGTTCGGCGGCCGCGCCGACCCCGGCCGGGTGCGGGCCAACGGCCGGGCCGGCGTCGAGGGCCGCCTCGCGCTGCCGGCCGACTCGCCGGTGTGGGAGCGGGCCGCCGAGGCCGGGGCGGACCCCGACGACGACGGCTCGCTGATCCTCGCCCGCACGGTGAGCGCCGAGGGGCGGTCGCGGGCCCACCTCGGCGGGCGCAGCGTGCCGGTCGGCGTGATCGCCGAGCTGGCCGAGGGGCTGCTGGCCGTGCACGGGCAGAGCGACCAGCTGCGGCTGTCCCGCCCGGCCGAGCAGCGGCGCGCGCTGGACCGCTACGCCGGCCCGGCCCACCTCGAGCTGCTCGACCGGTACCGGGAGGCGCACGCCCACTGGCGGGGGCTGGCCGCCGACCTCGACCGCCGCCGCGGCCAGGCGCGCGAGCTCGCCCAGGCCGCCGACGTCCTCCGGCACGGGCTGGAGGAGATCGAGGCCGCCGCGCCCCAGCCCGGCGAGGACGAGGAGCTCGACGCCCAGGCCCGGCGGCTCAGCGACGCCGACGCCCTGCGCGCGGCCGCCGACGAGGCCCGCATGGCCCTGGTCGGTGACGTGACGGGCGACCTCGTCAGCGACGACCTCCCGCAGGACGCCGGAGCGGCGCTGGCCATCGCCGAGCGGGCCCTGGCCGCCTCCGACGACCCCACGCTGGTGATGCTCGCCCAGGACCTCGCCGACGCCGTCGCCGTGGTCTCCGACGTGGCCGGGCAGCTCGCCGGCTACGTCGCCGACCTGGACGCCGACCCCGCCCGGCTGGCCGAGGTGATGGACCGGCGCGCGGCCCTCACCGCGCTCGTCCGCAAGTACGCCGACGTCGGCGAGGGCGTCGGCGGCGTGCTGGCGTGGGCGGAGGACGCCCGCAGCCGCCTGGCCGAGCTGGACGTCTCCGACGAGGCGCTGGAGGCGCTGGAGGCCGCGCGCGACACGGCCCGCGCCGAGGTCGACGACCTGGGCGCCCGGGTGTCGGCCGGCCGGCGCGCGGCGGCCGACGGGTTCGCCGCCGAGGTCGGCCGGGAGCTGGCCGGGCTGGCGATGAAGAGCGCCAGCGTCTCCTTCTCCATCGACAGCGACCCGGCGGCGCCCGGCCCGGAGGGCATCGACGAGGTGGCCCTGCTCATGGCCGCCCACCCGGGCGCCCCGCCGCGGCCGGTGCACAAGGGCGCCTCCGGCGGCGAGCTGTCCCGCGTGATGCTGGCCATCGAGGTCGTCTTCGCCGGTGCGGACCCCGTTCCGGTCATGGTGTTCGACGAGGTCGACGCCGGCGTCGGCGGCCAGGCGGCCGGCGAGATCGGCCGCCGCCTGGCGCGCCTGGCCCGCGACCACCAGGTCGTCGTCGTCACCCACCTGGCGCAGGTCGCGGCGTTCGCCGACACCCACCTGGTCGTGGACAAGTCCCCGGACACCGGGGCGGGCGTGACCGCGACCGACATCCGCGCCGTCGACGGGGAGGACCGGGTGCGCGAACTGGCGCGGATGCTGTCCGGGCTGACCGACAGCGACACCGGCCAGGCGCACGCCCGCGAGCTGCTCTCGGTCGCGGCGACCGCCCGCGCCGCCGCGTAGGGCGGGGCAGCCGCGTCGGCCGGGCGGCGTGAGCATCGCCCGGCCGGGGGACCCGGGGAGTGCAGCGCCGGGGACGGGGTAGTGGTCGGTCGTGCACGATCTTTCCGCGGTCCCCGCCGTCCGGCCGCCCGCCGCAGCCACCGCCGTCCTCCTCGACGCCGCCCGGTGAGCTGCTTCGACGCCGCGGACGAGTCCGCGCACTACGGGTTCTCCGTCTGCATGCTGCTGCAGCAGTACCGCGAGCAGCTGCGGTGGGCGGAGGAGGGCGTGGTCGAGCTCGGCACCGGCGACGCCACCGCGATCGCCGACGTCGTCGCCGGGCTGCCCGACCTGCGGGTGACGAGCTTCGACATCAGCGCGCCGTCCGTCGAGACGGCCCGTCGCAACATCGCCGAGCGCGGGGTCGCCGACCGCTACACCGTCGAGCTCGGCGACTTCTTCGACCGCGCGGACTCCGCCGGTGGGCCGCCGGTGTCCACGGTCATCGCCAACCCGCCCTACATCCCGGCGCCGGACCGCGACATCCTCATGCCCGAGCTCTGGGGCGGCGTGCACGGCAACGACCTGGTGCTGCAGCTGCTCAAGGCCGGGTACCCGAACGTCGTCTGCGCCGTTCCCAGCTACGCCGACCCGGGGACCACCGTGCGCACCGCCACGGACCTGGGCTACCGGGTCGCCAACTTCCTCGCCATGGGCCTGGACTACGGCCGGTACAGCTCCGAGCCGAAGGTGCGCGAGCACATCCGCCGGATGTGCGCCGAGGGACGCGGCTGGGCCGGGGACGACGAGTACATGGTCGCCGTGGCGCTGTTCACCCAGGAGCCGGCGATCCGCGGCGACCGGTCGGTCCAGCTGCTGCGGGCCCTCCAGCTGCCCGGCTGACGCTCAGCGCCGCTTGGCGTACCCGGCCAGCCCGAACTGGAGCAGGGCCAGGCCCCGCTCGCCGCGCGCCCGCAGCTCGGCGGACAGCTCCGGCCCCGGGACGCCGGCCAGCACGCGGTCGCGGGCCAGCTCGAGCAGCGCCGCGTAGAGCCCGAGCACCGAGTGGGCGGCCAGCCACGGCGACAGCTCGCCGGGCTCGGCCCGGGTCTCCTCGGCGATCAGCTCGGCGAGCGCCACGGTCAGCTCGCCGATGATCTCCCGCTCGCGGACCTGCAGCGTCCGGCTGCCGCGGATCACCCGGGCCATCTCCGCCACGCCGGCGGCGGCCTCGGGCGCGCCGAGCCCGCTCATGGCCCGGACGACGAAGGTGCCCGCCGCCGCGGTGACCGACTCGCCGGCCGGCCGGCTGCGCACCGCGTCGAGCAGCGCGGCGCGCATCGGCGGGTCGGCCTCGAAGACCAGGCCCTCCTTGACCGGGAAGTGGTTGAACACCGTCTTCTCGACCACGCCCGCCCGCTGGGCGATCTCCACCACGCTCACCGCGTCGAAGCCGCGCTCGGCGAACAGCTCGGCCGCGGCGTCGACGATGGCGGCGCGGGTCTGCTGCCGGCGGCGCTCACGCAGCCCGGGACCGCGCAGTCCCCGTCGGCTGCGGCGGCCGCGGGCCGGCTCTTCGGCGGCGGCCGCGGGGGAGGCGGTGCCCGCGGGTGCGGCGGGGGACGTGACGCCCGGCAGCGGCGGCGGGGGCGGGGCCGCCAGCCGCACGACGTCGTCATCAGTGACGGAACCCACGTCGGGCGCGGAGGCCTCCACGGCGGCCGTCCCCTCCGGCGGGTCCGCCTGCAGGACGTCGTCCTCGGATGTGCTGCCGACCGCATGCGCCCCTCGTGTCACCCCCGCCACGCTAGCCAGCCGACCTGGGACATCCGGCGGGGAGATGCCACACATCCGGCCCGGCGTGTCGGCTTGCCCGTGGTGTCGGACACGCTCCGTGACCGCGGGCTTGCCGGTGCGCGTCGGACGGCGGCGCGTCGGAGCAGCCGTGGGAGGGTGTAGGCCATGCGCATCGGCTCCCTCCGCCGCGGCCGGGCTCCGGAATCGGCACCCGGCGTGGCCGGCACCGTGCGCCTCGACCGCCGCACCAAGAACCTCACCAAGCGGCTGCGCCCGGGCGACATCGCGGTCATCGACCACGTCGACATCGACCGGGTCAGCGCCGACTCGCTGGTGGCCTGCCGGGTCGCCGCGGTCGTCAACGCCGCCGCCAGCACCTCCGGCCGCTATCCCAACCTCGGCCCCGAGATCCTCACCAACGCCGGCATCCCGCTCGTCGACAACGTCGGCAAGGAGGTGCTCTCCGCGGTCCGGGAGGGCGCCCAGGTGCGCCTCGACGGCGACACCCTGTACCTGGAGGACGGCACCGTCCTCGCCAAGGGCACCGAGCAGACCCCCGAGACCATCGCCGAGGCGATGGCCGAGGCCAAGGCCGGGCTCTCGGTGCAGTTGGAGGCGTTCGCCACCAACACCATGGAGTACATGAAGCGCGAGCGCGCGCTGCTGCTCGACGGCGTGGGCGTGCCCGACGTCGCCACCCAGATCGAGGGCCGGCACGTCCTCGTGGTCGTCCGCGGGTACGACTACAAGGAGGACCTGCAGGCGCTGCGGTCCTACATCCGTGACTACCGGCCGGTGCTCATCGGCGTGGACGGCGGCGCCGACGCGCTCGTGGAGGCCGGCTACCGGCCGGACATGATCATCGGCGACATGGACTCGGTGAGCGACGACGTCCTGCGCTCGGGCGCCGAGGTGGTCGTGCACGCCTACGCCGACGGGCGGGCCCCGGGCCTGGCCCGCGTCCAGGACCTCGGCGTCGAGGCCATCACCTTCCCGGCCGCGGCCACCAGCGAGGACATCGCGATGCTGCTGGCCGACGAGAAGGGCGCCAAGCTGATCGTCGCCGTCGGCACCCACGCCACCCTGGTCGAGTTCCTCGACAAGGGCCGCGGGGGCATGGCCTCCACCTTCCTCACCCGGCTGCGCCTGGGCGGCAAGCTCGTCGACGCCAAGGGCGTCAGCCGGCTCTACCGCAGCCGCATCTCGACGACGGCGCTGGTCGTCCTCGTCCTGGCCGCCTTCCTCGCGATCGGGTCGACGCTCGCGGTGTCGGCGGCCGGCCGGGTGTACCTCGACCTGCTGCTCGACCAATGGAACAGCTTCGTGTTCTGGCTGGAGAACCTCTTCACGTGATCGACTTCCGCTACCACCTGGTCTCGCTCATCGCGGTGTTCCTGGCCGTGGCACTCGGCATCGTCATCGGCACCACGCAGCTCAACGGGCCGATCCTCGCCGACCTGGAGACCCAGGTGACCGCGCTCGAGCAGGACAAGCGGTCGCTGGAGGACCAGACCCAGACCCTGCAGACGCAGCTGGACACCAGCGACGCCTTCCAGGACGCCGTCGCCCCGGTGCTGGTCGCCGGCAGCCTCGCCGGGCGCAGCGTCGTCCTCGTCGTCTCCGGGGACGAGGTCGCCCCGGAGACCGTCGAGGAGGTCGGCGCGCTCGTCGGCCAGGCCGGCGGGACGCTGACCGGCACCCTGCGGCTGACGCCCGAGTACAGCGACCCGGCGACCGCGGCCAGCCTGCAGAGCTACGTCACCGGCCCGGGCCTGCCCACCGGGATGCGGCTCCCCGAGACCGACGACACCGGCCAGCTGGTCGGCGCGCTGCTGGCCCAGGTGCTCATGCGCCCCGCCACCCCCGGCGCGCCCGAGCCGAACACCGCCGCGCTCTCCTCCGTGCTCGCCGGCCTCTCCGCCCTGGAGGTGCTCAGCGTCGACTCGGCGTCGGTGACCCCGGCCGACTACGCCGTCGTCCTGACCGCCGGCGTCGCCGCCGACGAGGCCGAGGCCCGGACCGACACCCTGATCGACCTCGCCGTCGCGCTGGACACCGCGGGCTCCGGCGCGGTGGTGGCCGGGGACGGCGCGGCGGCCGGGGAGGGCGGTCTCGTGGAGGCCGTGCGCGCCGACCCCGAGACCTCCGCCGCGGTGTCCACCGTGGACAACGTCGACGCCTCGTCCGGCCGGATCAGCACCGTCCTCGCGCTCGGCCGGGAGAGCGAGGGCACCTCGGGCAAGTACGGCACCGGCGAGGACACCCAGCCGGTGCCGCCGGTCGCGGTCGCCACCCCGTGAGCCGCCCGGCCGATGCCGGTGCGCGACGGCGGGCCCGGCTGGTGCTGGCCGGCGCGGCCGCCGCGCGGCTCGGCCTGCTGGCCGCCGGCGGGCTGACCGCGCGGCCGGCCGGCGCACCGTGGCGGCGGACCAACTACGCCGGCCGTCCGGTGACCCTCCTCGGCGGGCCGGCGCTCGCGCTGGCCGCGACGGCGACGGCGGGGGGCGGGGGCCCGGCCGGCCCCCCCCCCCCCCCCCCGCCCCCCGGCGGCGGAAGGGCCGGACCTCGAGCCCTGGCGATGCGGGGTGCGGGGAGTCCGACGACGACGAGGGCACGACGGGAATCGTAGGAGCGTCCTGCTCCGGTCCGCCCACGCGGCCGGTCCGGGCGCGCAGCCGGCGGGACCTGGACGGGCCGACGGGCGGCGGACGGAGG
>NZ_JAQISV010000069.1:0-18050 GCF_048569675.1 Geodermatophilus sp. CPCC 206100 | reverse complement strand
CGATCAATCAACCCAAAGAAACCCACAAAAAGGGGTTGTTACTTGGCACTGACTTTCGGCACGCTGTTGAGTTCTCAAGGAGCGGACGCGCAGACACTCGACCCTTCCGGGCTTCGTCCCTGGCGGCTTTTCTACGTTACGCCGCTCTCCGCGTCTGTCAAGCCGGGGTGCTGTGACCCTGGCCGTCCGCGTCGGGCGGCGGCGCCCAGTACGACCGTCGTTCCCCGGGAGTCGTTCCCGCGTCCCGCCAGTCGGCTGAGCGATCGGCACCCGGTCCAACCGGCGGGCCCCGGGATGTCTCCCCGCGTCCCGCCCGGTCTCGCCGGGCGCAGAGAGAAAGTTACGTGCGTGGGATGCGGGTGTCAAACCGGTACCCGGTGACGCCGGACACCCCCGCGCAACCGGCCCGTTCCCGGCTGTTTCCCCGCAGGTCAGGTCGGGATCCGGCGCTGCACGCCGGCCACGGAGCGCTTGCCGCGCCGCAGGACCAGCCAGCCTCCGGGCAGCCACGCGTCGTCCCCGGGGACGGCGTCGGGGTCGGTCACCCGCTCGTTGTTCAGGTAGGCCCCGCCCTCCTTCACCGTGCGCCGCGCCTCCGACAGGCTGGCGACCAGGCCGGTCTGCTGCATCAGCTGGGCGACGGTCGGGGTGTCACCGTCGACGGTCACGCTGCCCGCCTCGCGGAGGGCGGCGCCCAGGGTGTCCGGCCCGAGGGTGTCGAGGTCCTCCCGGCCGAACAGTGCCCGCCCGGCCGCCTCGGCCTGGCGCAGCTCGTCGGGCCCGTGCACCAGCAGCGTCAGCTCCTCGGCCAGTGCCCGCTGCGCGGCGCGCGCCGCCGGCCGCTCGGTGCTCTCGGCGACCAGGGCCTCGACCTCCTCGGTGGGTCGCTCGGAGAACAGGGGCAGCCAGGTCCGGGCGTCGGCGTCGTCGGCGTTCAGCCAGAACTGGAAGAACGCGTAGGGCGAGGTGAGCGAGGGGTCCAGCCAGACCGTGCCGCCCTCGCTCTTGCCGAACTTCGTGCCGTCGGACTTCGTCACGAGCGGGGTGGACAGCGCGTGCACCGTGGCGCCCTCGGTACGGCGGACCAGGTCGATGCCCGCGGTGAGGTTGCCCCACTGGTCGGAGCCCCCGCTCTGCAGCGTGCAGCCGTGGCGGAGGAAGAGCTCGCGGAAGTCGTTGGCCTGCAGGATCTGGTAGCTGAACTCGGTGTAGCTGATCCCGGCCTCGGAGTTCAGCCGGGCCGAGACCGCCTCCTTGGCCAGCATCCGGCCGACGCGGAAGTGCTTGCCGATCTCGCGGAGGAAGTCGATCGCGGTCAGCGGCGAGGTCCAGTCCAGGTTGTCCACGTACAGCGGCGCCCGGAGCCCGTCGCGCTCGGCCGGCAGGTCCAGGAAGGGGGCGACCTGGCGACGGATGCTGTCCACCCAGCCGGCCACCGTCCCGCGGTCGTTGAGCTGGCGCTCGGACGTGGGGCGTGGGTCGCCGATCAGCCCCGTCGCGCCGCCGACGAGCACGATCGGCTGGTGCCCGGCCCGCTGGAGGGCGCGCAGCACCATGAACTGCACGAGGTGGCCGACGTGCAGGCTCGGCGCGGTGGGGTCGAAGCCGCAGTAGTAGGTGACCGGTCCGGCCGCGAGAGCGGCGCGCAGGGCGTCCTCGTCGGTGCTCTGGGCGATCAGCCCGCGGCGGTGCAGCTCGGAGATCACATCAGTCACGGAGTCGATCCTGCCTGCCCGCCGGGCGCCGCCGCGGACCCCCTGCCCGGAACGGGCTCACCGACGCCGCTCCGGTCTCCCAGAAGCGCCACGGCAGCTCGGTCGCGACGCTGATCCCGACCCGGGGGCCGGCGGACACCGCGGCCGGTGCCGGGCCCCGGTGCAGCCGGACGGCGCTGTCCGCGGAGAGCAGGTCGGCGGCCTTGTCCCCGGGGCCGATGGCGAGGGCCTGGGTGAGCCGGGCCGGCCCCCCGGCGAGGTCCCGCGCCGTCCGGGCGGCCGGCCGGCGGGCGCGGGCCAGCTCATCCCCCGCCACGACGTCGCCGGCGCGCAGCAGCACCGCCGACCCCTCGCCCTCCCGGCCGACGACGACGTTGGCGCACCAGTGCACGCCGTAGCTGAAGTACACGTAGAGCCGCCCGGGCGGGCCGAACATGATCTCCGCGCGCGGGGTCGGGCCCCGGTGGGAGTGCGCGGCGGGGTCGGTGCCGTTCCCGGCGTAGGCCTCGACCTCGGTGAGCCGCAGCGCCACCCGCCCCTCCGGGCGGTCGGTGACCAGCCAGCAGCCGAGCAGGGTGGGCGCCACGGCGTCCGGCGGCCCGAGCAGCTCGTCGGCGGTGAGCAGCGGCCCGGGCGACGGTCCGGTCAGAGCGCCGCCGCCACGGGCGAGGACGACGCCCACTCGGTGTGCCGGCGCGCCTGCTCGGCGAGCGAGGACAGCTGTCCGGCGACCCGCTCCGGCGCGGTTCCGCCCCGCGCGCTGCGGGCCGCCAGCGCGCCGCGGACGGTGAGCACCGAGCGGACGTCGGGGGTGAGCCGCTCGTCGATGCCGGCGAGCTGGTCGTCGTCCAGCTGGTCGAGCTCGAGGCCGGCCTCCTCGCAGAAGGCGACGAGCGCACCGCTGATCTCGTGCGCCGACCGGAACGGCACGCCCTGCCGCACCAGCCACTCGGCGACGTCGGTGGCCAGGGCGAAGCCCTGCGGGGCGGCGGCCTCGAGCACCTCGGGGCGCAGCGTCAGCGTCGCCATCATGCCGGTGACCGCGGGGAGGAGGAGCAGCAGCTGCTCCATCGAGTCGAAGACCGGCTCCTTGTCCTCCTGCAGGTCCCGGTCGTAGGCCAGCGGCAGGCCCTTGAGCATGGTGAGCAGCCCGGTCAGGTTGCCCACGAACCGGCCGGACTTGCCGCGGGCCAGCTCGGCGATGTCGGGGTTCTTCTTCTGCGGCATGATCGACGACCCGGTCGCGTACGCGTCGTCGAGGCGGGCCCAGCCGAACTCGGTCGACGTCCAGAGCACGACCTCCTCCCCCAGCCGGGACAGGTGCACGCCGATCAGCGCCGCGGCGAAGCAGAACTCGGCGGCGAAGTCGCGGTCGCTGACGCCGTCGATGGAGTTGTCCGAGGCCCGGTCGAAGCCGAGCTCGGCGGCGACGGCGTCCGGGTCCAGCGGCAGTGACGAGCCCGCCAGCGCACCGGAGCCGTAGGGGCTGACGGCGGCCCGGCGGTCCCAGTCGCGCAGCCGGTCGACGTCCCGGGACAGCGCGTGGGCGTGCGCCAGCAGCTGGTGGGCGAACAGCACCGGCTGGGCGTGCTGCAGGTGCGTCATGCCCGGCGCCGCGACGTCGGCGTACCGCTCGGCCAGCCCGACCAGCGCGTACTCCAGCGAGGCGAGCTCGCCGACCAGGGTGCGGACGGAGTGCCGCAGGTACAGCCGCAGGTCGGTGGCGATCTGGTCGTTGCGGCTGCGGCCGGCGCGGAGCTTGCCGCCCAGCACGCCGAGCTTCTCCGACAGCCCCCGCTCGAGCGCCTCGTGGACGTCCTCGTCGGACTCGACCGCGACGAACGTGCCGGCCGCGACCTCGGCGGACAGCTCGGTCAGCGCGCCGAGCATCTGCTCCAGCTCGTCGTCGGCGAGCAGACCGGCCCGGTGCAGGACGCGGGCGTGCGCCCGGGAGCCGGCCAGGTCGAACGGCGCGAGCTTCCAGTCGAACGAGGTCGACTTCGACAGCGCGGCCAGCGCGGTCGAGGGGCCGCCGCCGAAGCGGCCGCCCCAGAGCCGGGTCCCCGAGGGTGCCGAGGTCACGATCAGTTCTCTCCCAGGTCTGCGTGCAGTTCGGGGTACACGGCCGGCGAGCGCTCGGCCAGCGCCCGCAGCCGGCCGGCCAGCGCCGGGCCGCCGTCGGGCGCACGGGACACGACCAGGAGAGTGTCGTCCCCCGCGATCGTGCCCAGGACGTCGGGGAGGCCCACCTTGTCCAGCGCGGAGGCGAGGAACTGCGCGGCGCCCGGCGGCGTCCGGACGACGGCCAGGTTCGCGCTGCCCTCCGCGCTGGTCAGCAGGTCGGCCAGCAGCCGGATCAGCCGCGCCGGGGCGGCCTGGGCCGGCCGCAGCGGGGCGTTCTCCGGCGGCAGCACGTAGGACGCCGGGGCGCCGTCCGAGCCACGCAGCTTGACCGCACCCAGCTCCTCCAGGTCCCGCGAGAGCGTGGCCTGCGTGACCTCGATGCCCGACTCGGCGAGCAGGGCCGCCAGCTGGCTCTGCGAGGTGACCGGCCGGTCCTCGATCAGCTCGCGGATGCGGGCCTGCCGGGCCGACCGGGTCATGGTCGAGGTCATCGGGACAGCAGCCAGACCAGCAGCGCCTTCTGGGCGTGCAGCCGGTTCTCGGCCTCGTCCCAGATCGCGCTCTGCGGCCCGTCCATCACGTCGGCCGCGATCTCCTTGCCGCGGTAGGCGGGCAGGCAGTGCAGCACCACCGCGTCGCCGGCGGCCCGGGCCAGCGCGGCGTCGTCCACGGCGTAGGGCAGGAACGGCGCGATCCGCGCCTCGTACTCGTCCTCCTGCCCCATGGACACCCAGGTGTCGGTGGCCAGGACGTCGGCGCCGTCGGCGGCGGCCGCGGGGTCGGCGGTCCACAGCACCGAGCCGCCGGTCCCGGAGGCGATCTCCTCGGAGCGCTCGAGCACGGCCTTGTCCGGCTGGTAGCCCGCCGGGGAGCCGATCCGGACGTGCATGCCGGCGGTCGCCCCGCCCAGCAGGTAGGAGTGCGCCATGTTGTTGGCGCCGTCGCCGAGGTAGGTCAGGGTCAGACCCGACAGCCGACCCTGCCGCTCGGCCACCGTCTGCAGGTCGGCCAGGATCTGGCAGGGGTGGAACTCGTCGGTGAGGGCGTTGACCACCGGCACCCGGCTGACCGCGGCCATCGCCTCGATGCGGTCCTGGCCGAAGGTGCGCCAGACGATGGCGGCGGCCTGCCGGTCGAGCACGCGGGTGGTGTCCTCGATCGGCTCACCGCGGCCCAGCTGGCTGGACCCGGCGTCGATGACCAGCGGGTACCCGCCGAGCTCGGCGACGCCGATCGAGAACGACACCCGGGTGCGCGTGGAGGGCTTGTCGAACAGCACCGCCACGGCCCGCGGGACCCCGTTCGGCGCGGCCAGCGGCGTCGGCGCCCCGGCGGTGTGCCGGGTGCGCTTCAGCTCGGCGGCCAGCGCCAGCACCTCGGCCTGCTCGGCCGGGGTGAGGTCGTCGTCGCGCAGGAAGTGCCGGGTCACTGCTGGACCGCCACGTCGAGAGCGGCGGGCAGGGCCGCGACGAAGGCGTCGACCTGCGCGTCGGTCAGCACCAGGGACGGCGCCAGCCGCAGCACGTCCGGCGCCACCGCGTTGGTCAGGAAGCCGGCGTCCCGGAGGACGGCCTCCAGCGCGGCGGCGACCGGCGCGGTCAGGACGACGCCGAGCAGGGCGCCCCGGCCCCGCACGCCGCTGACCGCCGCGTGCCCGAGGCCCTCGATGCCGGCGGTGAACCGGTGCTCGAGCTCCTTGGCCCGCTCCAGCAGCCCCTCGTCGCGGATGGTGTCCAGGACGGCCAGCGCGGCGGCCGCGGCGATCGGGTTGCCGCCGAAGGTGGAGCCGTGCGAGCCGGCCGTCATCAGCTCGGCCGCGGGCCCGAACGCCAGCGTGGCGCCGATCGGCAGGCCGCCGCCCAGGGCCTTGGCCAGGGTGATGACGTCGGGCTGCAGGCCGTCGGCCTGGTGCGCGAACCAGTGCCCGGTGCGGCCGGTGCCGGTCTGCACCTCGTCGACGGCGAACAGCGCGCCGGCGTCCCGCGCGGTCTCGGCGGCGGCGGTCAGGTAGCCGGCCGGCGCGGGCAGCACGCCGCCCTCGCCGAGCATCGGCTCCAGCAGCACCATCGCCGTCCGGTCGCCGACCGCGGCGCCCAGCGCGCCGGTGTCGCCGTAGGGCACGTACCGGACGCCGCCGGGCAGGGGGGCGAAGGCGTCGGCCTTGCCCGGCTGGCCGGTGAGCGCGAGCGCGCCCATGGTGCGGCCGTGGAAGGAGCCCTCCGCGGTGACCACCTCGGGCCGGCCGGTCAGCCGGCTGAGCTTGAACGCCGCCTCGTTGGCCTCGGCGCCGGAGTTGCAGAAGAAGACCCGCCCGGGCCGGCCGGCCAGCTCCAGCAGCCGCTCGGCGAGCAGCACCCCCGGCTCGTGCATCGCCAAGTTGGAGACGTGCCCGAGGGTCTGCGCCTGCCGGGTGATCGCCTCCACCACCCGCGGGTGGGCGTGGCCGAGGATCGTCGTGGCGATGCCGCCGAGCAGGTCGGTGTACTCGCGGCCGTCGACGTCCCAGACGGTCGCCCCCGCGCCGCGCGCGAGCGCCACCGGCGGGGTCCTGTAGTTGCCCATCATCACGGCCGACCAGCGGGTGGCCAGCTCCTCCGTGTGGGTCATGCCGGCTCCTCCCCGGTGCGGGCCGGGACCACCATGGTCCCGGTTCCCTCGGTCGTGAACATCTCCAGCAGCAGGGCGTGCGGCGCGCGGCCGTCGACCACGGTCGCGCGCTTCACCCCGCCGTTGACCGCCCGCAGGCAGGCGGCCATCTTCGGCACCATCCCGGCGTCCAGGGTCGGCAGGATCTCGGCCAGCTCGGCGGCGTCGATCTGCTGCACCAGGGAGTCGCGGTCGGGCCAGTCCGCGTAGAGCCCCTCGACGTCGGTGAGGACGACGAGCTTCACCGCGTCCAGGGCCACCGCGAGGGCGGCCGCGGCGGTGTCGGCGTTGACGTTGTGCACCACGCCGTCGGCGTCCGGCGCGACCGTGGCCACCACCGGGATGTGCCCGGACGCCAGCAGCGCACGGACCGGGGTCGGGTCGACGGCGACCACGTCACCGACCAGGCCGACGTCCACCGGCCGGCCGTCGACGAGGGCGTGCGTGCGCGCCGCGGTGAACAGGCCGCCGTCCTCGCCGGAGAGGCCGACCGCGAGCGGGCCGTGCTGGTTGACCAGGCCGACCACCTCGGGGGTGACCTGGCCGGTGAGCACCATCCGGACGACGTCGATCGTCTCGGGCGTGGTCACCCGCAGCCCGCCGCGGAACTCGCTGTCGATGCCGAGCCGGCCCAGCATCTCGGTGATCTGCGGACCCCCGCCGTGCACCACGACCGGCTGGATGCCGCAGGTGCGCAGGAAGACCATGTCCTCGGCGAAGGCCCGGCGGCACTCGTCGTCCACCATCGCGTGCCCGCCGTACTTGATGACGACGACGTTGCCGTGGAACTCCTTGAGCCACGGCAGCGCCCCGGTGAGGACGCCGACCTTGAGCCGGTCGCCCTCCGGGTCGTGGGTGCGCATCACCCGGGTCGTGCCGACCCGGCGGGGCGAGCCGAGCTCGTCGACGCGGACGTCGGGCGGGGTGGGGTCCTGGGCGGTGTCGGTGCTCATGTGGAGTAGGCCGAGTTCTCGTGCACGTAGGCGAGGGACAGGTCGTTGGTCCAGATGGTGGCCTGCTCGGTGCCGGCCCCCAGGTCCACGTCGATGGTGATGGCGCGACCGGTGAGGTCCACGCCCTCCCGCGGATCGCCGATGGCCCCGCCGCGGCAGACGGTGACCCCGTTGATCGTGACGTCGACCCGGTCGGGCTCGAAGGCGGCGTCGGTGGTGCCGATCGCGGCCAGCACCCGGCCCCAGTTGGGGTCGTTGCCGAACAGCGCCGTCTTGAGCAGGTTGTTGCGGGCGCAGGCGCGGCCGGCGGTGAGGGCGTCCTCGACGCTGGCCGCGTTGCGGACGGTGATCGCGATGTCCTTGGTCGAGCCCTCGGCGTCGGCCAGCAGCTGCATGGCCAGGTCGGTGGCCGCGGCGGTGAGCGCCTCGGTGACCTCCTCCGCGCTCGGGGTGATCCCGCTGGCGCCGGAGGCCAGGACGATCACCGTGTCGTTGGTGGACAGGCAGCCGTCGGAGTCCACCCGCTCGAAGCTGACGCTCGTCGCCTGCCCGAGCGCGGTCTGCAGCGTGCCGGCGTCCACCACCGCGTCGGTGGTGAGGACGACGAGCATCGTGGCCAGGCTGGGCGCGAGCATGCCGGCGCCCTTGGCCATGCCGCCTACGCACCAGCCGTCGCGCTGCTGCACCGTCGTCTTGGGCACGCTGTCGGTGGTCATGATCGCCAGCGCGGCGTCCGGCCCACCGTCCTCGGACAGCGCCTTCGCCGCCGCGCTGACCCCGGCGGTCAGCCGGTCCATCGGCAGCCGGACGCCGATCAGCCCGGTGGAGGCGACGGCGACGTCGATCGCGCCGATGCCCAGCTCGCCCGCCACGTGCTCGGCGGTGGCGTGGGTGTCCTGGAAGCCCGCGGTGCCGGTGCAGGCGTTGGCGCCACCGGAGTTGAGCACCACCGCCCTGGCCCGGCCGGTGGCCAGCACCTGCCGGCTCCACTGCACCGGCGCGGCCGGGAAGCGGTTGGTGGTGAAGACCGCCGCGGCGGCGTCGTCCGGGCCGTCGTTGACGACCAGGGCGACGTCGTTCGCGCCGCTGCTCTTGAGGCCGGCGGCGATCCCGGCGGCCCGGAACCCCTTCGGGGCGGTCGTCGTCACTGGGCATCCTCTGGTGCGTTGATGGTCACGGCGCGACCCCCACGAGCGGCAGGCCGGTCGTCTCGGGCAGGCCGAGGGCGAGGTTGGCGCACTGGAGAGCCGCTCCCCCGGTGCCCTTGGTGAGGTTGTCGACCGCGGCGACGACGACCAGCCGGCCGGCGTCGGGGTCGACGGCGACCTGCAGCGCGACGGTGTTGGCGCCCAGCACCTGCGCCGTCGTCGGCCACTGGCCCTCCGGGAGCAGGTGGACGAACGGCTCGTCGGCGTAGGCCTTCTCGTAGGCGGCCCGCGCGGTGCCGGCGTCGGCGCCCGGGGCCAGCCGCGCCGAGCAGGTGGCCAGGATCCCCCGGCTCATCGGCACCAGCGTCGGGGTGAAGCTGACGGTGACGTCGGAGCCGGCGGCCTGCGAGAGCCCCTGCACCATCTCCGGCGTGTGCCGGTGCACCCCGCCCACGCCGTAGGCGCTGACCGAGCCCATGACCTCGCTGCCCAGCAGGTGCGGCTTGGCCGCCTTGCCCGCGCCGCTCGTGCCGCTGGCCGCGACCACGACCACGTCCGGGTCGACCAGGCCCGCGGCCAGCGCGGGAGCCATCGCGAGGGTGACCGAGGTCGGATAGCAGCCGGGGACGGCGATCCGCCGGGCGCCGGCCAGCTGCTCCCGCTGGCCGGGCAGCTCGGGCAGGCCGTACGGCCACGTGCCCGCGTGCTCCCCGCCGTACCACCGCGCCCACGCCGCGGGGTCGTTGAGCCGGTGGTCGGCGCCGCAGTCGATGACCAGCGTGTCGTCGGAGAGCTGCGCCGCGATCGCCGCCGACTCCCCGTGCGGCAGGGCCAGGACGACGACGTCGTAGCCGGTCAGGCTCGACGCGTCGCTGGGCCGGACCTCGAGGTCGGCGTAGGGCAGCAGGTGCGGCTGCAGCTCACCCAGGCGTCGGCCGGCGCTCGAGTTGGCGTGCACCCCGGCCAAGCGGAGCTGCGGGTGCCCGGCGAGCAGCCGGCACACCTCTCCCCCCGCGTACCCGGTGGCGCCGGTGACCCCGACCGTCCACGTCTGCCCTGTCATGGTGCATGACCATACACGACCATGCATGACTGTTCATCGGGGTGTTCGGGGAGGCGGCCGGCCCACGGTGGTCTGCCGAACGTCGTGCTCTGCCCACCGGTGGGGGCAGAGCACGAGCACGCCCGGGACACCTCTCCCCGGCTCCGGCGCCCCCTGGGTCAGCCGGGCGGGTCGCCGTCCCCGGCCGAGCCGCCGTCCCCGGCCGGGCCGCCGGGCGCCGGCAGGCGGACCGGCACGGGCGTCCCCACGACGATCGACGTCGTCGTCTGCCCGTGCAGGAGGAACTGGTCGAGCACTCCCTCGAGGGCCTGGATCGAGGGCACGTGCACGCGCAGCAGGAAGCAGTCCTCGCCCGAGACGCGGTGGCACTCGGCGACCTCCGGCACCCGGGCGGCCAGCTCGGCGACCCGCGGGAGCTGGCCCGGGCCGGGGCGGACCCGCACCCACGCGGCGACGGGGAGCCCCACGGCCGCGGGATCGACGTCCAGCCGGTAGCCGCGGATGACGCCGGCCGACTCCAGCCGGGCCACCCGCTCCCGGACCGCCGGAGGCGACATCCGCACGCGGCGGGCCAGGTCGGCGGCGCTGCGCCGCGGGTCCTCGTCGAGCAGCCGCAGCAGCTCCCGGTTCACCTCGTCCAGCAGAGACCTCCCGTCCGGGAGGTCGGTGCGCACGCGAGGCGCGCGACGCGTTGCCATGCGGCCATCCTGGCCTTCGATCGCGCATGGTGCCCGCCTCCCCGGCCTCCCACGCTGGAGCCGTGCACGAGACGGGACGACGGACGGGCGTGGCGCGGGTGCCGCCGCACGCCTGGTTCGTGGTGAGCGCGGTCTTCCACTACCTCGGCCCCGCGTGGGCGGTGCTCCTCTTCGCCCGCGCGGAGGCCCTCGGCGTGGCCTGGCTCCGGATCGCCTCCGCGGCCCTGGTCTTCGCGGTGTGGCGGCGGCCCTGGCGGGTCCTGCGCGGGCTGGACGGGAGGACGCGGCGGCTGCTGCTGGCCTGGGGAGCCGTCCTCGCGGTGATGAACGCCTGCTTCTACCTGGCCATCGAGCGGCTGCCGCTGGCCACGGTGGCCGCGATCGAGTTCCTCCCCGTGGTGGCCCTGGCCGCGCTCGGCGCCCGCACCGGCCGCAACCTCGCCGCCCTCCTGGCCGCCGCGGGCGGGGTGTACCTGCTGACCGACGTGCGGCTGTCCGGGGAGCCGGCCGGGTTCGTCCTCGCCGCGGCCAACGCGCTGCTGTTCGCCGCCTACATCGTGCTGGCGCACCGGGTGGCGCGCAGCGATCGGCTGCCCGGCATCGACGGGCTCGCGCTGGCGATGCTCGTCGCCGCCGCCATGGCCCTCCCCCTGGGCATCGCCGACGCCGCCGTCGCGGCCCTCGACCCGGTCGCGCTGCTGGCCGGGCTCGGCGTCGGGGTGACCTCCTCGGTGATCCCCTACGTCTGCGACCAGTTGGCGATGGCCCGCCTCCCGCGGGCGACCTACGCGCTGCTCGTGGCCCTGCTGCCCGCGACCGCCACGGTGGTCGGCGTCATCGTGCTGGCCCAGGTGCCGAGCTTGCCCGAGGCGCTCGGCGTGGCCCTCGTCGTCGCCGCCGTGGCGCTGCACCGCCAGCCGGATCAGGCGACCGGGTCGCCGTCCCCGTAGGCGCGCAGGCGCAGCTGCCGGGCCTCGCCCTCCGGGCGCAGGCCGGCGAGCACGGCGGGGTCGTCGACGCCGGCCCGCAGGAACCGCCCCGACCACGCGTCCAGCTGCCCGGAACCGATCGCGGCGACCAGCGCCACGACGTCCTCCGGCTCGGTCCAGTCGGTGCGGTCGCGGTGGATCGACATCCGGGTGGACATGTCGGTCCGGACCACGCCCGGAGCGAGGTCGAAGGCGCTGACGCCGGTGCCGGTCAGTCCGGCGGCGAGGTCCTCGGTCAGCCGCATCAGCGCGGTCTTGCCGACCGAGTACGCGGTGTAGATCGGCCCGCCCCGGGTGGACAGGCCGCTGGCCAGGTTGACCACCCGGCCGCTGCCGCGCGCCACCATGCCCGGGACGACCGCGGACACCAGCAGGTGCGGCCCGCGGACGTGGCTGGCCACCACGGCCCACCAGTCGTCGGGGTCGGCCTGCCAGACGGGCACCTCGGCGGCGTCCATGAGCCCGGCGTTGTTGACCAGCAGGTCGATCCGGCCGAACTCGGCCTCCGCGCGGGCGACGGCGTCGGCCACCGCGGCCCGGTCGGTGACGTCGGCGGCCACGGCGAGCGTGCGGGCGCCGGTGGCCGCGGCGACGTCGTCCATCGCCGCGGCCAGCCGGTCGGCGCTGCGGGCCAGGCCCACGACCGCCGCGCCGCGGGCGGCCAGCCCGTGCGCCAGGTGCCGCCCGATCCCGGTCGAGGCCCCCGTGACCAGCGCGACCTGACCGCCCGGATCAGGCACGGAGCTCGGCCCCGGTGCGCTCGGCGGCGGCCGCGACGGCGGTGTCGCGCACCGCGGTCGCCTCCTCGCTGGTCAGCGTCCGGTCGGGCGCGCGCAGGGTCAGCGCGTAGGCGAGCGAGCGGGAGCCGGCCGGCACCGGCGGGCCGGTGTAGACGTCGAACAGCCGCAGCGACTCCAGCAGCTCCCCCGCCCCGGCGCGCAGGGCGGCGTCGACGTCGGCGGCCGGCACGTCGTCGCGGACGACGAGCGCGACGTCGACCAGCACCGGCGGGAAGGTGGACACGTACGGGCCCACGGGCACCGCGGCGGCCGGCAGCGCGTCGACGTCCAGCTCCATGACCGAGGTCCGGGCCGGCAGGTCCAGCGCCGCGCACACCCGCGGGTGCAGCTCCCCGGCGTGACCGACCACCCGCTCCCCGGCCAGCAGCTCGGCGCAGCGGCCCGGGTGCCACGGCGCGCGGTCGCCGGCGCGGACGGTCAGCTCGACCCCGGCGGCGGCGGCCACCAGCCGGGCGGCCTGCACCGCGTCGGCCCAGACCGCCGGGCGGCCCGGACCCCACCACCCGCGCGGCTCGCGGTTGCCGGCCAGCGCGATGGCCACGTGCCACGGCTGGTCGGGCACCGCCCCCAGCAGCGCCGCCAGCGTCTCGTCGTCCGGACGCCGGTCCACCCCGGGCAGCGGCGCGGGGCGGCGCACCCCGCCCGGGAAGACCGAGCCGTGCTCGAAGAGGGCGAGGTCGCGCTGCCCGCGGGAGAGGTTGCGGGCCAGCGTCGCCAGGAGGCCGGGCAGCAGCGTGGTCCGCAGCGCCGGCTCCTCCTCCGACAGCGGGTTGCGGACCAGCACGACCTGGCGGCGCGGGTCGTCGGCGGCCAGGCCCAGGGCGTCCAGCGCCGGGGTGCCGACGAAGGGGTAGGACGGCGCCTCGACGTAGCCGGCCTCGGCCAGGGCGCGGCCGACGGCCCGGCGGCGGCGCTGGGCCTCGGTGAGGCCCCGCCCGGGCGGGGCGGTGGGCAGCACCGAGGGGACGTCGTCGTAGCCGGCCAGCCGCACCACCTCCTCCACGAGGTCCGCGGGGTCGGTGAGGTCCGGGCGCCAGGACGGCGGGGTGACGGTGAACGGGTCGCCGTCCCCGTCGACCGTGCAGCCGACCGCGGCGAGCAGCTCGACGACCTGCTGCGGCGGGTACGCGACGCCCGCGACCCGGCCGGGCAGCGCGGGGTCGAGGAGGATGGCCGGCCGCGGCCCGCGGGTGTCGACGTCCACCGGGGTGCCGACGACGGTCGCGCCGCCGAACTCGCCGAGCAGGGCGGCGGCGCGGGCGAGGGCGACCATCGTCATCTCCGGGTCCACGCCGCGCTCGAAGCGCTTGGCCGCCTCGCTGGGCAGCCGGTGGCGGCGCGCGGTGCGGGCGACGCCGGTGGGCTCCCAGTGCGCCGCCTCGAGCAGGACGTTCGTCGTCCCGTCGCCGATCTCGGTCGACCCGCCACCCATGACCGCGGCCAGCCCGATCGGGCCGGTGTCGTCGGTGATGAGCAGGTCGTCGGCGTCCAGCGCGCGGTCGGCGCCGTCCAGGGTGGTCAGCCGCTCCCCCGGTCGGGCCCGGCGGACGACGATCGGCCCGGTGACCCGGTCGCGGTCGAAGGCGTGCATCGGCTGGCCGAGCTCGAGCATCACGTAGTTGGTGACGTCGACGGCCAGCGAGATGCTGCGGACGCCGGACTGGGCCAGGCGCCGGCGCATCCACCACGGCGTCGGCGCCGTCGGGTCCAGGCCCTCGAGGGCGATCATCGAGAAGCGGTCGCAGCGCCCGGCGTCCTCGACGGTGACCGCCCAGGCCGGCTCGCCCGACCAGGCCGGCGGGGTGGCCGCGCCCGGGTCGCGCCAGTCGACGCCCAGGCCCGTGCCCATCTCCCGGGCGATGCCGCGCATGGAGAGGCAGTAGCCGCGGTCGGGGGTGACCGCGAGCTCGATGACGACGTCGTCCAGCCCGACCACCGGGCCGGCCGGGGCGCCCGGCTCGGGGACGTCGTCCCCGAGCACCAGGATCCCGGCGTGGTCCTCGCCGATGCCCAGCTCCCGGGCCGAGCAGATCATCCCGTCGGAGACGTGGTCGTAGGTCTTCCGGGCGGCGATCGCGAACCCGCCGGGCAGCACCGCGCCGGGGAGGGCGACGACCACGGCGTCGCCGGTCGCGAAGTTGGTCGCGCCGCAGACGATGCCGCGCAGCTCCGGCTCGCCGGTGTCCACCCGGCAGTAGCGGATCGGCTTCTTGAAGCCGGTCAGCTCCTCGATCTCACGCACCCGCCCGACGACGAGCGGCCCGGTGACCTCCTGGGGACGGTGGATCTCCTCCACCTCGAGGCCGAGCCGCACGAAGGCGGTGTCGAGGTCCTCGACGCCCACGTCGCCGGGGAGGTCGACGTGCTCGGCCAGCCAGCCGATGGGGACCCTCACTGCTGCTCCGTCCTGCTCGTTCGCGATGCCACCGGGTGCCTCACTGCTCGGACGCGAACGCGCTGGTGAACCGCACGTCGCCCTCGACGATGTCGCGCATGTCGCCGACGCCCGACCGGAACTGCAGGGCCCGCTCGATGCCCAGGCCGAAGGCGAAGCCGCTGTACTCGTCGGGGTCCACCCCGCAGGCGACCAGCACCCGCGGGTTGACCATCCCGCAGCCGCCCCACTCGACCCAGCGCGGACCGTCGCGGTGCTCGGGGAACCAGACGTCGACCTCGGCGGAGGGCTCGGTGAACGGGAAGTACGACGGCCGCCAGCGGGTGCGCGCCCCGGCGCCGAAGAGGATCCGCGCCACGTGGTCCAGCGTGCCGCGCAGGTGCGCCATCGACAGGCCGCGGTCGACGGCCAGGCCCTCGATCTGGTGGAAGACCGGGGTGTGCGTCGCGTCGAGCTCGTCGGTCCGGTAGACCCGGCCCGGCGCGACGACGTAGATCGGCGGCGTGCGGGAGAGCATCGTGCGGGCCTGGACCGGGCTGGTGTGCGTGCGCAGCACCAGGCCGGAGTCCTCGTCCCCGCCCGGCCCGCCCGCGACGAAGAACGTGTCCATCATCGTGCGGGCCGGGTGGTCGCGGCCGATGTTGAGCGCGTCGAAGTTCAGCCACTCCGCCTCGAGCTCGGGCCCCTCGGCGACCTCGTAGCCCATGCCCACGAAGACGTCGGCGAGCCGCTCGGTCAGCGTGGTCAGCGGGTGCCGGGCGCCGCGGGGCGTGCGGTCCCAGGGCAGGGTCACGTCCACCCGCTCCTCGGCCAGCACCCGAGCGTCGCGCTCGGCCTCCAGCTCGGCCCGCCGGGTCTCGTACGCCTCGGTGACGGCGACCCGGGCGGCGTTGACCCGCTTGCCGGCGTCGGAGCGCGCGGCCGGGGGCAGCGCGCCCAGCTCGCGGCGGGCCAGCAGCACCGGGGCACGGTCGCCCAGGTGGGCGGGGCGGACGGCGGCCAGCGCGGCGAGGTCGGCCGCGGCCGCGAAGGCCTCCTCCGCCTCGGCGACCGCGGCGTCGAGGGCCTCGGCGGAGAGGGCGGCGACCTGCTTGGGGTCGTAGGGGTCGTTGGCGCCAGACACGGGAGGCCATTCTGCCCGCCGGGCCCCGGGGGTCGCGCCCGGGTTTGCCGCCGGCCCGGTCCGGCGCCGCACCGCAGGGCGCGTGCCAGCTTCCGCGCGGGGACCGCCACGCTCCCCGCGCAGCCGCGGGCCGCTCCCGACCGGGTGCTAGAACCGGGTGGACGGCGCGCACCGGGCGCACCGGTCCGGGGGTGGGTGTGGCGGTCCTGCTGGCGCTGGCCAGCGCGGTGGTCTACGGCATGGCCGACTTCGTCGGCGGCCTGGCCACCCGCCGGGCGACCGCCTTCGCGGTGGTGGCCGTCTCCCAGGCTGCGGGGCTGGCCGCGCTGCTGCTCCTGCTGCCTTGGCTCGGCGGGGCCCCGACGCTGCCGGACCTGCTGTGGGGCGCCGCCGCGGGGGTGGCCGGCGCCGCCGGGCTGGTGCTGTTCTACCGGGCGCTGGCCGGCGGCGTGATGAGCGCCGTCGCCCCGGTGACCGCGGTGTCGGCCGCGGCCGTCCCGGTCGTCGTGGGCCTGGGCTTCGGCGAGCGGCTGGCCTGGTGGGCGGCGGTCGGCATCGCGCTGGCGCTGGTCGCCGTCGTCCTGGTGGCCGCCGAGGAGGGGCTGGGGTCGCTGCGCGGCGCGCGCCCGGCCGGCCTCGCGCCCGCACTGGCCGCCGGCGCCGGGTTCGGGTTCTTCTTCGTGCTGCTGGACCCCACCCGGGAGGCCGCCGAGCTCAGCCCGCTGGTCGCTGCCCGGCTGGTGTCGGTGACGATGGTGGTGGCGGTCGCGCTGGCCGCCCGCCGGTCGCTGACCGTGCCGCGCGCGGTCCTGCCGATCGTGCTGCTGGGCGGCGCCGCCGACATGGCCGCCAACGCGCTGTTCCTCCTGGCCACGCAGCAGGGCCAGCTGGCGATCACCGGGGTGCTCGCCTCGCTGTACCCGGTGAGCACCGTGGTCCTGGCGCAGCTGGTGCTGCGCGAGCGGCTCGCGGGCACCCAGGTCGCCGGCCTGGCCGCCGCCGGCGCCGCCGTCGTCCTCATCGCGCTGCCGGCCTGACCTCGCCCTTCCGGGGCAGGCGGGCGGCGTCGGCCTCAACAGCCGGGCTCCCGCGGTCGATGTCCGATCCGTGGTCCTCTCGATCGACGACGTCCTCGCCACCGACGCCGTCCGCAGCGTCTTCCAGCCGATCATCGAGCTCGACACCGGCCGGGTCGTGGCCTACGAGGCGCTCGCCCGCGGACCGCAGGGCCCGCTGGAGCGGCCCGACGCGCTGTTCGCCGCCGCCCGCGCCGCCGGCCGGCTGGCCGAGCTGGACGCGGCCTGCCGCTCGGCCGCCCTGCGCGGCGCCGTCCGGCAGGGCCTCCGGGCGCCGGTCACCCTCTTCGTCAACGTCGAGCCGGAGGTCCTGGACACCGCGCCGCTGGGCGACCTGCTCGCCCTCGCCGACGCCGCGCCCGGCGGGCTGCGGGTGGTCCTCGAGATCACCGAGCGCGCCCTGGCCACCCGGCCCGCCGAGCTGCTGCGCACGGTGGAGCGGGTGCGCGCGGCCGGCTGGGGCGTCGCGGTGGACGACGTCGGCGCCGAGCCGCTGTCGCTGGCGTTCATGCCGCTGCTGCGTCCGGACGTCGTCAAGCTCGACCTGCGCCTGGTGCAGGAGCGGCCGGGCCCCGCGATCGCCGAGATCATGAACGCGGTCAACGCGCACGCCGAGCGCACCGGCGCCGTCGTGCTGGCCGAGGGCATCGAGGACGCCGGCCACCTGCACATGGCCCGCGCGCTCGGGGCCACGCTCGGGCAGGGCTGGCTGTTCGGCCGCCCCGGTCCGGGTCCGGTCCCCGGAGCGGTCACCGGGGCCCTCGCGCTCCCCGCCCAGGAGGCCTCTCCGCTCAGCGCGGACGCCGACCGCTCGCCGTTCGCCTGCCTGCCGCCGGCCGTCGCGCTGCGCGAGGCACCGAAGGCGCTGCTCATCGAGCTGTCCAAGCAGCTGGAGCGGGAGGCGCTGCGGCTCGGCCCGGCGTCGGTCGTGGCCGCCACCTTCCAGGAGGCCCGCCACTTCACCCCGTCCACCACCCAGCGCTACCGCGACCTGGTCGAGCGCACCGGGTTCGTCTGCGCGCTGGGCGAGGACCTGCCGGTCGAGCCCCTCCCGGGGCTGCGGGGAGCCGCCCTCGCACCGGAGGACCCGATCCGCGGCGAGTGGGACGTCGCCGTCCTCGGCCCGCACTTCGCCGCCGCGCTGCTCGCTCGCGACCTCGGCGACGACGGTCCCGACGCCGACCGCCGCTTCGAGTACGCCCTGACCTACGACCGCGACACCGTCGTCCGGGCCGCCGCCGCGCTGCTCGCCCGGGTGGCGCCGCGCCGCCCCGCGGGCGCCCGGCCGGCCGGGGTGCCCGCACCGCGCGGCGCCGAGCC
>NZ_JAQISV010000068.1:0-18954 GCF_048569675.1 Geodermatophilus sp. CPCC 206100 | reverse complement strand
CCGACGGCACCGAACCGGATCCCACCGAGGGCCGGTCGGTGTCGATCGCCCGCCACTCCGACGGCAGCATCACCGCCCGCGTCGAGCTCGACGCCGTCGGCGGGGAGAAGTTCCAGGCGGCGCTGGAGTCCATCGCCGCGGCGGGCCGCTGCGCCGGGGACCTGCGCACCCGCGCCCAGACCCTGGGCGATGCGCTGGTGCAGCTGTGCGACCTGGCCCTCGCGTCCGGGACGCTGCCGGTGCTGCGCACCGTCAAGCCGCACGTGGCGGTCACCATCCCGCTCGAAGACCTGGCCGACCCGGCGACCGGACCGGGTTCAGCGGAGTTGGGGTTCGGCGCGACGATCTCCGCGGCGCGGGCGCGGTGGATCGCCTGCGACGCCACCGTCACCCGGATCGTGCTCAACCCCGAGGGACTGCCACTGGACCTCGGGCGCACCGCCCGCGTCGTCCCGCCGCACCTGCGCAAGGCGGTCGAGCACCGCGACCGCGGCTGCGTGTTCACCGGCTGCACCGCGCCGACCCACTTCTGCGACGTGCACCACCGGCTGGAGTGGATCAACGGCGGCCAGACCTCGCTGGAGAACTCCGCGCTGCTCTGCGAGCGGCACCACACCGAGGTCCATCACGGCTTCCGGGTCCACCGAGCATCCGACGGACGATGGCGCACCTGGCGACCCGACGGCACCGAGATCCTCCTCTCACCCGAACGCCTGGCCGCGGCCTGACGCCAGCCGCTGGCGTGGGCCGGCGTGCTGTCGTGCCGTCGTGCGTCGACGCCGGTTCCACGTGGAACGGCGACGGGGGCGGGTGACCGCGGCCCGTCGAGGACGAGCCGCGGCCACCCCACCGGCCGTTCCATCGGCGCGATCCGCGCCGACCCGGGGTCACGGGGCCGCTCGCGGTCGACTCAGGTGTGCAGAGCTGCGTGTGCGACCCGACAGCGGGGCGGCGCCGGAGATCGGCGCCGCCACCGCCGTCGAGCCGGTGGGCGTGAGGCGGGGAGTACCGGAGGCGTTGTCGCCGGTCCGTTCTCCCACCCCCGATTCCTCACGCCCCGGGCGGCGGCCCGCCCCTCGTCGGGCCGCCGCCCCTGTGCCGGGACAGGTGACGTCAGGTCACCGCGTCCGGGCAGGTCACCGGCCGGACGCGAGCCGGGATGCGGAGTGCGGCGGTCGACGTGCTGCGACGTCGGCGGCCGGACCTCCGCGGGAGGCGCCCGTCAGTCGGGCGCGAAGGAGGGCTCGGGACGCGCGCCCTCCGCGAGGGTCCCGACCGCTGTGGTCGAGACCGAGCCCGTCGACGCCGGGTGGTCCGGCGAGGGCGGAAGCGTGGCGAGTGGCGCCACGGCCGGGGAGCCTGCGCCCGACCCGGACGCCGAGCACGGCACCACGGGGGCGGACGACGAGCCGACCGGCCCCCACGGGGCGATCGGCGCCGCGGGTGCGGTCAGCGGGGCCGGCGCGCTCGCACCGGCCGGCGTGGTGGCGCCAGAAGCCGGCTCACCGCCGGGGGCGCGGGTGTTCGCGTGGGCGGCCGGCGCGGTACCGAGGGCCAGCTCGTCGACGGGGCCGAGCACGCGCGCCGTCACCACGGCGTCGACGGCGGGTGCGGGCGCCGGCGCACCCGGAACCAGGGCCGGTGCGGTCGCCTCCGTCACCGGCGGGAGCGTCTGGACGGCGGCCGGGTCCACAAGGGCGACGCTCTCGGCAGCGGGCTCGAGCACCGGGGTGATCGGTTGGACGGCGGGCTCCACCGCAGGCTCGACCACGGGCGTGAGGATCGGGGCGGCCGGTTCGAGGATCGGCGGCAGCACCGGGGCGATGGGGTCGACCACGGGCGTCAGAACCGGGAGGACCGGCGGCAGCGGGAGGTCCGGGAGGACCGGGACCGGCGGGAGGACCGGGAGAACCGGGAGGACCGGGAGGACCGGGTCGATCACGGGCCCGAGATCCGGAACAAGCGGCGGCAGCGGGAGGACCGGGATCGACGGGAGGACCGGGGCCACGGGGTCGATCACCGGCCGGAGGTCCGGGAGGACCGGCGGCAGCGGGAGGTCCGGGAGGACCGGGACCGGCGGGAGGACCGGGGCGACGGGGTCGATCACCGGCCGGAGGTCCGGGAGGACCGGCGGCAGCGGGAGGTCCGGGAGGACCGGGACCGGCGGGAGGACCGAGGCGACGGGGTCGATCACCGGCCGGAGGTCCGGGAGGACCGGCGGCAGCGGGAGGTCTGGGAGGACCGGTTCGAGGATCGGCCGCGGGAGGTCCGGGCGGACCGGGTCGATCACGGGCCCGAGGTCCGGGAGGACCGGCGGCAGCGCGAGGTCCGGGAGGACAGGGAGGACCGGTTCGAGGATCGGCGGGAGGACCGGGGCGACGGGGTCCACCACCGGTCCGAGGACCGGGACGGTCGGTTCCACCACGGGATCGAGCCCGGACGGGGGCGCCGGCGTCACGATGTCGACCACCGGCCGGACCACCTCGACCACGGGGACCGGGACCGGCGGCAGGGGATCCAGTGCGCCGGTCACCGGCTCGAGCACCTCGACGACGGGAGCAGCCGGCTCGGGAACCCGGTCGACCACCTCGGGCACGGGCGGCACGGGCGGCGATGGCGCGTCGACGACCTCGGCCACGGGGGCGGGCACGTCCTCCGCGACCTCGCCCACGGGCTCGAGAGCAGGACGGACGACCTCCGGAACCCGGTCGAGGACCTCCGCCACCGGCCCGACGACCGGTTCAGGCACGGGGAGGGGCAGCGGGCCGGCCCCGGGCAGCGGGCCGGCGTCGGCCGGGCGGCCCGGAGGAGGGGTGTCGCGGTCCGGAGGAGGGGTGTCGCGGCCCGGAGGAGGGGTGTCGCGGTCCGGAGGAGTGGTGTCGCGGTCCGGTGCGGACTCCGGGCGCTCGGCAGCCGGTGGGCGGCGGTCCGGAGGACCGCCGGCGTCGACGGCGGGCTCGGTGTCGGCCGGCGGCCCGGGCGACGGCACCTCCGCGGGGCCGGCGACGGGCTCCGGTGAGTCGGCCGGCTCCGGTGGGCCGGCGGGCTCCGGCAGGTCGGCGGGGGCAGGCGGGAGCGATCCCGGGCCGGGTGGGTCGAGCGACTCCTCTGCGGCGTCGACCGCGTCCGCCGCGACGTCGGCGACCTCGCCCAGCACCGATCCGGGCCCCCCGGGCTCCGCACCGTCGTCGGCACCTGCCGCACCGGCGCCCGTCACGAGTGCGGCGTACGCGGCCACTCCGAAGCCGGCCGCGGTGAGCGCGCGGCGGGGCCACGACCAGCGGCGGCTCGCCTGCCGGCCGTCGGCGCCCGTGCCGTGCCCGGCCATCGGGTCGACGGTAAGCCGCCGACCGTCCGGGTCGCCAGACGGAACCGCAACTCCGCGGCGGCCACCAGGGGGCAACGGAGGCTGCCCCCGCCGGTCCGCCCCGCCACTACCGTGCCGCGCATGGGCACCACGCACGAGGTCACCAACCAGGTCCCGCCGCTGGTCGGGCACGACCCCGTCGCCGGGGACGCCGCCCTCGCCGAGGCCTGCCTCCGGCACGCGGACGACGCCACGCTGGAGTCCCTCAAGGCCCTGGGCGCCCTGGCCGGCAGCGAGCAGGCGCAGGAGTGGGGCCGGCTGGCCAACGAGAACCCGCCGCGCCTGCGGACCCACGACCGCTACGGCCACCGGGTCGACGAGGTCGAGTTCCACCCCGCCTGGCACGAGCTCATGAGCACCGCCGTCGAGCACGGCCTGGCCGGCGCGCCGTGGGCGTCGGACGAGCCGCACGCGCACGTCCGCCGCGCCGTCGGCTACCTCGGCTGGACCCAGGTCGAGATGGGCCACGGCTGCCCGGTGACCATGACCTACGCCGCCGTCCCCGCGCTGCGGGCCGCCCCCGAACTGGCCGCCCGCTACGAGCCCGGGCTCACCGCCACCGGCTACGAGTTCGGCCTGACCGACCCGGCGGGCAAGCGCGGCCTGGTCGCCGGGATGGGGATGACCGAGAAGCAGGGCGGCTCCGACGTGCGGGCCAACACGACCCGCGCCGTCCCGGACGCGGACGGGACGTACGCCCTGACCGGGCACAAGTGGTTCACCAGCGCCCCCATGAGCGACCTGTTCCTCGTGCTCGCCCAGCTGGACGAGGGCCTCACCTGCTTCCTCGTCCCCCGCGTCCTGCCCGACGGCACCCGCAACGTCTTCCGCCTGCAGCGGCTCAAGGACAAGCTCGGCGACCGCTCCAACGCCTCCAGCGAGGTGGAGTTCGAGGGGACGACGGCCTGGCGGGTGGGGGAACCGGGCCGCGGGGTCCGCACGATCATCGAGATGGTCAACACCACCCGGCTGGACTGCGTACTGGGCTCGGCGGCGACCGTGCGCGCCGCGCTCACCCAGGCCGTCCACCACGCCCGGCACCGGCGCGCGTTCGGGGCGCTGCTGGCCGACCAGCCGCTCATGCAGAACGTCCTCGCCGACCTCGCGGTGGAGAGCGAGGCGGCCACCGCGCTGGCCATCCGGCTGGCGGCGGCCGTCGACGCGGCGGAGTCCGACTTCCTCCGCCTGGCCGGGGCCGCGGCCAAGTTCTGGATCTGCAAGCGCACCCCGGCCGCGGTCGCCGAGGCGCTGGAGGTGCTCGGCGGCAACGGCTACGTCGAGGAGTCCGGGCTGCCCCGGCTCTACCGCCAGGCCCCGCTCAACTCCATCTGGGAGGGCTCCGGCAACGTCATCGCCCTCGACGTGCTGCGCGCGATGGGGCGCTCCTCGGACGCCCTGGCCGCCGTCCGCGCCGAGATCGACCTCGCGCGCGGCGCCGACCGCCGCCTGGACGCCGCCGTCGGCCGGCTGGCCGCCGAGCTCGCCGACCCCGACGCGCTGCCCCTGCGAGCCCGCCGCGCCGCCGGCCTGCTCGCCCTCTGCCTCCAGGGCTCGCTGCTCGTCCGGTTCGCGCCCGCCGCGGTCGCCGACACCTTCTGCGCCTCCCGCCTGGGCGGGGACGGGGGCGCGGTGTTCGGCACGCTGCCCGGCGACGCGCCGGTCGCGGCCATCCTGGATCGAACCGCCGTCCCATCTGTCTGAATCCCAACGGTGTGGTTACCCTCGGTGGTGCGTCGTGCGCCCGGGCGGTCGATGAGGACGGTCAGGCGGTGCGAGCCCCGGACGGGGGCCGACGCGTTCCGCAGGGGGAAGAGAAAGCGGGCAGCGTGCACCAACACGTCGCGAGTGGGCGCTCGGCCGTCGCCGACCCGTTGTCCGCGATGCCGGACGCGGTGTACCGCATCGACGCCAAGGGGCGCTTCTCCTACGTGAACCGCGCCGCCGGCGAGCTGATGGGGCGGGTCGCCGACGAGCTGGTCGGCCGCAAGGCCCTCGAGTGCTTCCCCGAGGTCCGCGGTTCGGTGCTCGAGGAGCACTACCGGACGGCGATGGCTGACGGCCGGCCGCGCACCGTCGAGTTCTTCTACCCGCCGTCCGGCCGCTGGTACGAGGCCCGCGTGTTCCCCGCCAACCGCGGGCTCACGGTCTTCCTGCGCGACGTCGACGAGTGGCACCGCGTCCAGGCCCAGCGGGCGCAGGAGCTCACGCAGCTGACCGCCGTCATCGAGGCGCTGCCGCCGGCCACGGTCCTCATCGACGGCGGCGGCCGGATCGTGTCGGTGAACCGCCGGTGGACCGCGGCGGGCGAGGTCGTGAGCCGGGCGGGCCACCGGGCCGGCCGGGTCGGCGACGACTATCTCGAGGTCATGAGTCAGGGCATGGGCTCCGACGACCGCAAGGCGATCACGGCCGGCCTGGCCGAGCTGATGGCCGGGGGGTCGGACGCCGCCGACCGCGTCTTCGCCCACGACTACCAGCACCCGCTCAACCGGGACCGCGCCTGGTTCCGCATCCAGGCCGCCCGGGTGGAGGCCTCGGGCCAGGTGGTCATCACCCACACCGACATCACCGAGCGGGTCCTCGACCAGGAGGCCCTCGCCTGGCAGGCCACCCACGACGACCTCACCGGGCTGCCCAACCGCGCCTGCCTGCTCGAGCTGATCGGCGACGCCCTGGCCGGCGACGAGGCCCGGGCCGCGCTGCTCTTCCTCGACCTCGACGGCTTCAAGACCGTCAACGACTCCCTGGGCCACGACGTCGGCGACGAGCTGCTGCGTCAGGTGGGGGCCCGGCTGAGGGACCAGCTGCGCCCGGACGACGCCGTCGGCCGGCTGGGCGGCGACCAGTTCCTCGTGCTCGCCCGGGGATGCGACATCTCCGAGGCCGCCGCCCTGGCCTTCCGGCTGCAGACCTCCTTCACCCGGCCCTTCCTCGCCGAGGGCATCTCCGTGCCGCTGTCGGCCAGCATCGGGGTGGCCGCGGCGCAGCCCGGCGTCCGGCAGGCCCACCAGCTGCTCAGCGACGCCGACGCCGCGGCCTACGCCGCCAAGGGCGCCGGGCGGGACCGCATCCACCTGTTCTCGCCGGGGCTGCGCGACGCCGCGCGGTGGCGGCTGGAGGTCGCCAACCGCCTGCGGGACGGCGCGGTCGACGAGTTCGTCGTCCACTACCAGCCCCTGGTGCGCGTGGACACCGGCGAGGTGGAGGGCGTGGAGGCGCTGCTGCGCTGGCAGCACCCGGAGCGCGGCCTGCTCTCCCCCGACGCGTTCCTGTCCGTGGCCGAGGAGACCGGTCAGCTCATCCCGATCACCCGCTGGCTCCTGGGCGAGACCACCCGGCAGGCGGCCGAGTGGGCGGCCCAGGGGCTGCCGCTGCGCATGTCGGTCAACATCAGCGCCCGGCACTTCTCGGCCGAGACGCTGGTGCACGACGTCCGGCTGGCCCTGCACGACTCCGGCCTGCCCGCGGAGAACCTGGTGCTCGAGCTGACCGAGACGTCGGTCGCCGAGGACCCCACCCGCGCCGAGGACCAGCTCGCGGTGCTGCGCAGCTTCGGCGTCCGGGTGGCCATCGACGACTTCGGCACCGGCTGGTCCTCCCTCGCCCAACTGCTCGCGCTGCCGATCGGGACGCTGAAGATCGACCGGTCGCTGCTGACCGCCGCGGCGCGGCTGGCGGCGGGCGGCACGGGCGCGGTGCTCGCCGCGATCGTCTCGCTGGCGCGGACCCTCGGCATCCGGTCGGTGGCCGAGGGCGTCGAGACCGCCGAGCACCTGCAGATGGTGCGCGAGGCCGGCTGCGACTTCGCCCAGGGCTACCTCCTCGCCCACCCCATGCCCGCCGCGGACGTGACCCGATGGGCCTCGCGGGTCCGGGCCGCCGGGGGCGACTCGTGCGCGCTGGCCCTGCAGGGTCAGGCCCGCTGAGCGCCTTGCTCACGGCGTCGGGACCGGCCGCGCGACTGCGCCGGCGGGTCGGCCGCCGGGCCACCGCGCCCGCCGGCCCGCCGCGCCCGGTGGACGTGCCGTCCCCGCCACGGGGAGCGACCGGGCAGACTGCCCCCGTGACGGACCTGGACCTCGCCGCCGAGCCGGCGCCCGACACCGGCGCCCTCGACGGCCGCCCCCGCCCGGCGCTGGACCTGCTCATCTGGGACGCGCCGAACATCGACATGACGCTGTCGACGGTGATCGGCGCCCGCCCCACGGCCGCGTCCCGGCCGCGCTTCGACGCGATCGCCGCCTGGTTCGTCGAGGGCGCCGGCGACCCGGGAGCGCCGGACGCGCCCGACGTGGAGGCCTGCGTCTTCGCCAACATCCCGCCGGTCGTCGGCTCGCTGCAGCGCTGGGTGGAGGCGCTGCGCAGCTTCGGGTTCGCCGTCTTCGCCCGGCCCAAGACCCAGCCCGACGACGACATCGACCAGGACATGCTCGACCACATCGCGGTGCGGCAGCACAGCCACCGGCTGCGCCGGCTGGTCGTGTTCTCCGGCGACGGGCGCAACTTCGCCGAGCCGCTGGAGGCGCTGGCCCGCACCGGCACCCAGGTGGTCGTCGTCGCGTTCAGCGAGGTCGCCGGCTACGCGATCAGTTCGGACCTGATCGAGTTCATCGACATCGAGGACGTGCCCGGCGCGTTCGTCGAGCCGCTGGACCGGGTCCGCCTGGACGCCCTGCCGCCGGACGGCGCCTGGCTGCGGCCCACCCGCAACCTGCGCGACTTCGTGTCGGGCTTCCTCCGCCGCAACGGCTGACGGGGTGTACGAGGAGGGGTCGGGACCGGTCGCGACCGAGGAGCTGCTGGTCCCCGGTGAGACGTGCTGGCGGATCGAGCGCGCCGACCGGCACGCGGTGTTCGTGGACGCCGCGGACTACTTCGCCGTCCTGAAGGGCGCGGTGCTGCGGGCGCAGCGGCGGGTGTTGTTCATCGGGTGGGACTTCGACCCGCGGATCCGACTGGACCCGCGCCGGTCGGGACGGCGCCGCTCGGGCGGTCGCCGCGCCGACAAGCTGGGGCGGGTCCTGGAGGACGCGGTCGCGGCCAACCCGCAGCTGGAGATCGGCGTCCTGCAGTGGGACTACGGCATGGTCTTCGCGCTCGGCCGCGGCCTGGCGCCGATCGTGCTGCTCAACCGGCGCACGCCGGACCGGCTGACCCTGACGGTGGACACCCACCACCCCATCGGCGGCGCGCACCACCAGAAGATCGTGGTCATCGACGACTGCCTGGCCTTCGCCGGCGGCATCGACGTCACCGCCGATCGCTGGGACACCCCCGAGCACCTCGACCGGCAGCCGCTGCGCCGCCGTCCCTCCACGCACCGGCCCACCGGGCCCTGGCACGATGTCACCAGCCTCGTGTCCGGCCCCGCCGCCCGTGCCCTGGGTGACCTCGCCCGGGAGCGCTGGGAGAGCGGGACCGGGCGGAGTCTGGAGCCGGTCCCCGCCGTGGAGGCCTGCTGGCCGCCCGAGGTGGAGCCGCTGCTGACCGACGTCGACGTGGCCATCTCCCGCACCCGCCCGGAGCACGGCGGGGCCGAGTTGGTGCACGAGATCGAGCTGCTGTGGCTCGCGGCGATCGCCGGCGCGCGGCGCAGCGTCTACATCGAGAGCCAGTACTTCGCCAACCGCCGCATCGCCGAGGCGATCGCCGAGCGGCTGCGCGAGGACGACGGGCCGGAGTTCGTCGTGATCAACCCGGAGAGCGCCTACGGGTGGCTGGACGAGACGGCGATGGGCCCGGCCCGCGCCAAGCTGCTGGCCATGGTCGAGGACGCCGACGTCCACGGCCGGTTCCGGCTCTACGTGCCGGTCACGGTGGGACGGCGCCCCATCTACGTGCACGCCAAGGTGCTGGTCGTCGACGACCGGCTGCTGCGGATCGGCTCGGCCAACCTGAACAACCGGTCGATGGGCCTGGACACCGAGTGCGACCTCTCCGTCGAGGCCCGCGGCGACGACCCGCGGCGCGACGAGCTGGCCGCGACGATCACCGGGCTGCGCGACCGGTTGCTCGGCGAGCACCTGGGCGTGCCACCGGAGGCGGTCGCCGAGTCGGTCGCCGCGTGCGACGGGTCGCTGCTGGCGGCCGTGGAGCAGCTGCGCCGCCCGGTGGGCCGATCCCTCGTGCCCCTGCCCCTGCCCGACCTGGGGCCGGTGGACCGCACGCTGGCCGACACCGAGCTGCTCGACGCCGAGCGGACACCCAACCGCTGGCGCCGGATCCGCCGCAGCTTCCGGCCGCGCCACTGAACCCGGCGGCACCGGACCCGGCGGTCACGACCCGCCGTCGGGGACGGCGCGCTCCCAGATCAGCTCCGGGCCGTCCTCCTCGTCCACCTGCTCCCCGACCACGGCGAAGCCGAACCGGGCCGCCAGGTGCGCCGACACCGTGTTGGCCGGGCTGATCGACAGCCGCACGGTGCGCACCCCCGGCTCGGCGGCGGCCCGCGCGAGCAGGAGGGCGAGGGCCGCCCGCGCGTACCCCTGCCGCCGGTGGGCCGGGTCGACGGCGTAGCCCACCTCCAGCCTGCCGTCGGCGTCCGGCGGGCCGTGGTACCCGGCGCGCCCGACGGCGAGCTGCCGGGCGCGGTCCCAGATGACGCCGGTCACCCACGCGGCGCTGGCGGGGTCGGCCTCGACCTGGTCGCGGCGCATCCGCCAGACGCCGCGCCACCCGGGGTCCACGAAGGCCGCCGTCAGCGGCACCGGGCTGGCGGCGTTCGCCCCGGCGAGGTCACCGGCGGCCAGGGCGCGGAACGCCGCGGCGTCCAGGTGCACCACCTGGACCCGACCCGGGTCGACGGCCGGCCAGGGCGGGGGGCTGCTCACCGCGGGAGTCTCGCAGCGCCCTCGGGGGAGCGGTGTTCGAGGCCCCCGGCCGGGGAAGGAGAGCGGCCACCGACGGAGGAGGGGCCATGGCGGTCTGCGAGGTCTGCGGCAACGACTACGAGATGGCGTTCGAGGTGGTGGCGCAGGGGGCGCGGCACACCTTCGACAGCTTCGAGTGCGCCATCCACCGGATGGCGCCGGTGTGCGAGCACTGCGGCTGCAAGGTCATCGGCCACGGGGTCGTCGTCGACGGGCACTTCTACTGCTGCGCGCACTGCGCCCGGCACGTGCACGGGGACGCCCCGGTCCGTGACAGCGCTTGACGACAGGCGCGGGAGCATCGCAGCGAGCGCCAGCGAGCGAGGAGCGGACCGCGGCGCGGAGTCAGGCCAGTGGACGGCGCCTGATCGAGGACCCCGTCCTCCCCCGCAGGGGGTGGGTCCCTGCCTCGGGACGGTTGGCCGGTGCAACCCCGGTTACCGTTCCTCTCAGCGCGACGTCGGCGGGTTCCCGTCGTCAGAAGGCGGAACGGGGGACCATGAGCGCCGTGACGGGAGTCGTCCGCCCGGAGGTGGACGCGGAGGCCGAGGTGACGGCCGCGGGCAGTCGCGTCTCCGTCAGCACCCGGGTGGAGCGCTCCGGGGACACGGCGATCGTCGTCCGGCCCTCGAGTGGCGAGTTCGTCGACCAGCAGGTGGTCCGGGTCGGTGACCGGGTGCAGGTGTTCTGGCGCGAGGGGGCCGCCGGCTGGGCACTGCCCGCCGACGTCAGCACGGTGGAGCGCGGCATCGCCCCCCGCTGGCACCTCACCGTCGCCGGCCCCGCCGAGGAGACCCAGCGACGGGAGGCGGTCCGCGCGCGCGTCGCCCGGCCGGTCACGCTCCGGGTCAACGGCGCCGACCTCGAGGCGCAGAGCCTGGACCTCAGCGAGGCCGGCACCCGCGTCGTCGTCGAGGCCTACGGCAACCCGCCCCTGGCCGGCACCCGGCTCGCGGTGGTCCTGCAGGTCGAGGACGGCGCGCTTACCTGCGCCGCCGAGGTCGTCCGCCAGCAGACCCGGGGCTCGCGCTGGCAGCTGTCCCTGCACTTCGTCGACCTGCCCGAGAACGAGCAGGACCGGCTGCGCCGCCGCGTCTTCCAGGCGCTGCGCGAGGAACGTGCCGGACGCACCGAGGACTGAGGACGGCGACCGCGGGGCAGTCCCCGGGGCGTGACCCTGCCCGCCCGCCTGCCCGAGGCCCTGGCCGCACTGCGCGACGAGGTCGCCGCGGCGCCCCTCGGCCTGGCCACGCCGGGCAGCGAGCCGGCCCGGCGGGCCGCCCGCGGAGTGGTCGAACAGGTCGACGACTACCTGCTGCCGCGGCTGCGTGACCTGGACGCCCCGCTGCTCACCGTGGTCGGCGGCTCGACCGGCGCGGGGAAGTCCACCCTGGTCAACAGCCTGATCGGGACGCCGGTCACCACCGCCGGCGTGCTGCGCCCGACCACCCGGTCCCCCGTGCTGGTGTGCGCCCGCGCCGACCAGGCGGCGTTCGCCGGCGACCGCGTGCTGCCCGGCCTGGCCCGGGTCACCGGCGCGGCCGGCGGCCCCGGGACGCTGCAGCTGGTGCCGCGGGACGACGTCCCGCCGGGGCTGGCGCTGCTCGACGCGCCGGACGTCGACTCGGTGGTCGAGTCCAACCGCGACCTGGCCGCCCAGCTGCTGGCCGCCGCCGACCTGTGGGTCTTCGTCACCACCGCGTCCCGGTACGCCGACGCCGTCCCGTGGGACCTGCTGCGCACGGCGCAGGAGCGGGGGACCGCGCTGGCCGTCGTGCTCGACCGGGTGCCGCCGGAGGCGGTGCGGGAGGTCGCCGACGACCTCGCCGGGATGCTGCAGCGCGCCGGGCTCTCCGGGGCGCGGCTGTTCGTCGTGGAGGAGCGCCCGCTGGCCGGCGGCCTGCTGCCGGAGGACCAGGTCGCCCCGCTGCGGCAGTGGCTGCACACGCTGGCCGCCGACCAGGAGCAGCGCGCCGCCGTCGTCCGGCAGACCCTCACCGGCGCGCTGGCCAGCCTGGAGGAGCGCGTGGCCGGGGTCGCGGCCGCCGTCGAGGAGCAGTCCCGGGCCGCCGCGGCGCTGCGCGAGGCCGCCGCGGCGGCCTACGCCGCCGCCTACGACGGCATCGACGAGGGCGTGCGCAGCGGCAGCCTGCTGCGTGGCGAGGTGCTGGCCCGATGGCAGGAGTTCGTGGGCACGGGGGAGTGGATGCGCTCGCTGCAGAGCTCGATCGGCCGGTTGCGGGACCGGGTCACCGCCGCGCTCACCGGCCGCCCGTCCCCGGCCGACGACCTCACCGGCGCCCTGGAGTCCAGCGTGGAGACCCTGTTGCGCGCCGAGGCCGACCGCGCCGCCGAGCGGACGGTGACCGCGTGGCGGGCGCTGCCGGGCGGGCCGGCCCTGCTGGCGGTCGCCGACGAGGACCTCGAGCGGGTCTCGCCGGACTTCCCCGAGGCGGCCGGCGCCCAGGTCCGGGACTGGCAGGGGTTCGTCCTGGACCTGGTGCGCGAGGAGGGCGCCGGCAAGCGCACCCGCGCCCGGGTGCTGTCCTGGGGGGTCAACGGGGCCGGCGCGGTGGTCATGGTCGCCGTCTTCGCGCAGACCGGCGGGCTGACCGGCGGCGAGGTCGCGGTCGCCGGCGGCACCACCGCCATCGGGCAGCGGCTGCTGGAGGCGGTGTTCGGCGACGCCGCCGTCCGCCAGCTGGCCGCCGACGCCCGCGAGGACCTCCAGGCCCGCGCCGACACGCTGCTGCGCTACGAGCAGGGCCGGTTCGACGCCCTGGTGGACGACGCCGGCCCGCAGCCGGACGACGCGGACCGGCTGCGGTCGGCCGCCGCCGCCCTCACCGCCGCCCGGACCGGCGCATGAGGGGTCGACCGCCGCTGGCCGACCGGCTGGCAGCACTGCGCGAGGCCGTGGAGGTGGCGGAGGGCCACCTCGACGTGCCGGAGGTGGTCCGCGCCCGCGCGCTGCTGGCCAAGGCCGGGGCGCGGGAGGCCCTGGGCGACGCCACCGTCGTCGCGCTGGCCGGCGCCACGGGCAGCGGCAAGTCCACCCTGTTCAACGCGTTGTCGGGCAGCGAGGTGAGCACCCCGGGCGTGCGCCGGCCGACCACCGGCGTCGCGCACGCCACCGTCTGGGGGAGCGAGGACCCGGCCGACCACCCGACCGACCGGCTGCTCGACTGGCTGGAGGTCCCGCGCCGGCACCGGCACGCCCCCGAGCCCGCGCTGGACGGGCTGGTGCTCCTGGACCTCCCCGACCACGACAGCGTCCGGCTCGAGCACCGGCTGGAGGTCGACCGGCTGGTGCAGCTGGTCGACGTGCTGGTGTGGGTCCTGGACCCGGAGAAGTACGCCGATGCCGCGGTCCACGACCGGTACCTGGTGCCGCTGGCGGGGCACGCCGGGGTGCTGCTCGTCGTCCTCAACCAGGTGGACCGGCTCGATCCCCAGGCCGCCCGCGCCTGCCTCGCCGACCTGCGCGCCCTGCTCGACCGGGAGGGCCTGGCCGACACGCCGCTGCTGGCCGTCTCCGCGCGCACCGGCGCCGGCCTCGGCGAGCTGCGCGCCGACCTCGCGAAGCGGGTCTCGGCCCGTCGCGCGGCGACCGACCGGCTCACCGCGGACGTGCGGTCCGCCGCCGGCGCGCTGGCCGCCCACGCCGCCGACGACCCGCCGGGGTCCCGGGACGGCTCCGGGGTCGGCCGGCAGGACCGCGAGCAGCTCACCGGCGCCCTGGCCGAGGCCGCCGGTGTCCCGGCCGTCACCTCCGCCGTCGAGCGGTCGGTGCGCCGCAGCGGAACGGCGGCCACCGGCTGGCCGGTGGTGCGCTGGACCCGGAGGCTGCGGGCGGACCCGCTCGACCGGCTGCACCTCGGCGACGCCGGGTCGCGGACCTCGCTGCCGGCCGCCGGGGCGGCGCAGCGGGCCGCGGTCACCCACGCGGTCCGGCAGGCCCGGGACGCCGCGGGTGCGGGCCTGCCGACGGCGTGGCGGGACGACCTGCGGCGCACCGTGGACGTCTCCGAGGAGCGGCTGGCCGACCGGCTCGACCAGGCCGTGGCCGGCACCGACCTCGGGCCGCAGCGGACGCCGCTGTGGCAGCGGGGCGTCGGCGGGCTGCAGTGGCTGCTGCTGCTGGTCGCCCTGGCCGGCGCGCTGTGGCTGCTGGCGCTGGTCGTGCTCGGGTTGTTCCAGCTCGACGAGGTCGTGCCGCTGCCCCGCGTGGAGGGGCTGCCGCTGCCCACGCTGCTGCTCGTCGCCGGCCTGCTGGCCGGTGCCCTGCTCGCGCTGGTCGCGCGGCCGTTCGTGGGCCTGCGCGCCCGCCGGAGGGCGCGCCGGGCCGAGCAGCGGCTGCTGGCCGCCGTGGACGTCGTGGCGGGGGAGGAGCTGCTCGCCCCGATGGTCGAGGTGCGGGAGGACGCCGCGCGCTTCGCCGCGGCCGTGGCGCGCGCGGCCCGCTGAGCACGGCCCCTGCAGGGGCCCGCCGCGAGCTGGCGAGCGGTGGGGAGGAGGGGGTCCTCTCTCAGTCCTGGCGGGGGACCTCGGGGGCTCGTGGCTCCGGCACGACGTCCTGGGCGACCTCGAGCGGGGTGCGGCCGTTGGGGATCCGGGCCCAGACGTGCTTGCGCCCGGGCCGGCCCTCCCAGCCGTACTCGATGGACAGCTGGGCCACCAGGTGCAGGCCCATGCCGCCCAGCGCGGGGTCCCGGTCGACGGCGGGGACCGGCGGCCGGTCGGGGGCCTCGTCGCTGAGGTCGAGCAGCCAGCCGTCGGTGCCGGCCACCACCAGGGCCCGCACCGCTCCGCCGCCGTGCCGCAACGCGTTGGACGCCAGCTCCTCGAAGACCAGGAGCAACCCGTCGCGGGCGTCGTCGGTCGAGGCGGAGCAGACCGACGGGTGCCCGATCCGGGCCCGCAGGTCCGACCGCACGCGGGAGACGACGTGCATCGCCTCCAGCTGCCAGTGCCACACGTCGCCCGGGACGGAGGGCACCGGTGTCTGCGGCCACGGCTCCTGGCCCATCGCCACCCCCTCCGCCGGTCAGCCGGCCTCGTCGACGGGCTCCATCCTGACCGAAACCGGACCGGGCCGCAGCGGCGGGTGCCGCGGACTCGCCCGCGAGGTCCCGGCGGGTTGCCTCGGCAGGCACACTGGCCTCCGTGGAGCAGGTGTGGCGGGAGCTGAGCCAGGTCGTCCTCGTCGACCGAGAGCTGGACGCCGTCCTGACCGAGGTCACCGACCTCGCCGCCCGTGCCATCCCGGGCGCGGAGTCCACGTCGATCACGCTCGTCCGCGGCGACAAGGCCTTCACCGCCGCGCACACCGGCGAGATGGCCCTGGCCGCCGACGAGCTCCAGTACGAGCGCGGCTACGGCCCCTGCATGGACGCCGGCCGCGCCGGGGTCGTCCTCCGCATCGACGACACGACCACCGAGCAACGGTGGCCCGACTACACGGCGCGGGTGACCGGGGTCGGCGTCCGCAGCTCGCTGTCCATGCCGCTGCCGTACCAGGGGACGTCGATCGGGGCCCTCAACATCTACTCCACCCGCCCGGCGGCCTTCGCCACACCGCAGTCGCTGGAGGCGGCGACCGCGGTCGCCGACGCGGTGGCGGTCGCGGTGGCCAACGCCGACGCGCACCACCGGCTGGGCGAGCAGGCGCGGAACCTGCGGCTGGCGATGGAGTCGCGGGCGGTCATCGAGCAGGCCAAGGGCGTGCTCATGGCCCAGCGCCACCTGGACGCCGAGCAGGCCTTCGAGGTCCTCCGCGAGGCGTCCCAGCGCTACAACCGCAAGCTGCGCGAGATCGCCGCGGGCATCGTCGCGTCCACGCAGCCCGCCGCCGATGCCCGGGCTACCGGAGCGAGCGGGCCAGCGACTCCAGTCGGCTGACCAGGAACTCCACCGCCGCCGCGCTGTCCACGGTCTCGGCGACCTCGACCGCGGTCGGCGCCCCCGACACGGTCCGCCGGTCCACCAGCGTCTGGCCGCGGCCGGCGCCCCGCGTGGTGTCGACGACGACGTCGCGGCGCACCGTGCCGAGCGTGCCGGGGACGATCGCCTCGGTGAGGGCCAGGGCGTCGTGGACCACCACGCCCGCCGTCCCGTACGCCGTCCGCGCGTGGTCGAGGTACTGCTGCAGGACCGCCGCGGTCGTCGCCCCCACCGGGCCGGCCGCCGCGAAGCGCGCGATCCCCTCGGCACCGAGCACGGTGGGCAGGGTGACGTCGAGGCCGACCAGCACGGTGGGCACGTCCGAGCCCAGCACCCGCGCCGCGGCCTCGGGATCGGCCCAGACGTTGAACTCGGCGGCCGCGGTCACGTTGCCGCCCCGGCCGGCCGAGCCCCCCATCAGCACCAGCCGGCCGATCCGCTCCGCCGCCTCGGGGTAGGTGGCCAGCAGCAGGGCGATGTTCGTCCAGGGCCCGATGGCGGCCACCGTGACCGGGACCTCCGACGTCATGAGCAGGTCGGCCAGCGCGACCACCGCCGGGCGCGGATCGGGCGTGGCCGGGGACGGCGGCAGCTCGACCCCGCCCAGGCCGGCCGCGCCGTGCACGTGGCCGGCCCGCTCCGGCTGGCGGTACACCAGCGAGTCGCGCGCGCCGGCCGCCACCGGGACGTCCGAGCGCCCGCCCAGGTGCAGGACCCGCAGGGCGTTCTCCGTCGTCCGCGCCAGGTCGACGTTGCCGTGCACCGTGGTGACCAGGCGAAGGTCCACCTCGGGGCTGGCGAGGGCGAGCAGGATCGCCACCGCGTCGTCGATGCCGGGGTCGGTGTCGATCACCAGGGGGGTCGCGGCCACCGCCCCATCCCACCAGAGGCTTCAGCCGGCGGCCGCTCCCTCCCGCCGCCGGCGGGCCGCCCCGGTGACCAGGTGCAGGACGACGCCGACGGCCAGCAGGACCCCCGCCCGCAGCCAGGTGCCCGCCTCCTGCTGCCACAGCAGCAGCAGGCACGAGCCGATGGCGAGGACCGGGAGCACCAGCGGAGCCCGGAAGTGGTCGGCCGCCACGCGGTCGCGGCGCAGCACGAGCACCGCGGTGTTCGTGCTGAGGAAGACCAGCAGGAGCAGCAGGACGACGGTGTTCGCCAGCGCGGCGAGGGTGCCGGTGAGGGTCAGCACCATCGCCGCCGCCGTCGTCACCGCGATGGCGGCCCACGGCGTGCGGCGGCGGGGGAGGACCCGCCCCAGGGCGCTGGGCAGCAGGCCCTGCTCGGCCATCCCGAACGCCAGCCGGCTGGCCATGATCATGGTGAGCAGCGCCCCGTTGGCCACCGCCACCAGCGCGACGACGCTGAACAGCCGGTCGGGGATGCCCACGTCGGCGGCCCGGACCACCTCCAGCAGCGGACCGCTGGAGCCGGCCAGCTCCTCCGGCGGCAGCACCACCGCGGCGGCCAGGCCCACCAGCACGTACACCAGGCCGGCGGTGAGCAGCGCGCCGAACAGCGCCCGCGGGTACACCCGCCGCACGTCGCGCACCTCCTCGGCGATGTTGGCCGAGGTCTCGAACCCGACGAAGGAGTAGTAGGCCAGCAGGGCCGCGGCCAGCACGGCCGAGGTCGCCGGGACGCCGGCCGGGAAGTCCACCGTGCGGCCCAGGTCGCCGTCGCCCCGGCCCAGGACGACGGCACCGAGGACGACGACGAGCACCAGCCCGGAGGCCTCGACCAGCGTCATCACCATGTTGGCGCGCAGCGACTCCTGGATGCCGCGCGCGTTGAGCAGCGCGACCAGTCCGAGGAAGACCAGTGCCGCCGGGGTGGCGGGCACGTCGAGGAAGACCCCGAGGTAGTCCCCGGCGAAGGCCAGCGCCAGGCCCGCGGCGCTGGTCACGCCGGCGGCCAGCATGCAGAACCCGACCAGAAACGCGATGACCGGTCGGCGGAACGCCCGCTCGGCGAACACCGCCGAGCCGCCGGCCCGCGGGTACTTCGTGACCAGCTCCGCGTACGAGGCGGCCGTGAGCAGCGCGAGGAGCAGCGCGAGCGCCAGGGGCACCCACACCGCCCCGCCCACCTCGGCGGCGACCTCCCCCACGAGCGCGTAGACGCCGGCCCCCAGGACGTCGCCGAGGATGAACAGGTACAGCAGCCGCCCGCCGACGGCCCGCCGCAGCCGGGTGTCCTCCGCCGTGGTGGTGGTGGGGTCGCTCACCGGACGAGTCTGAGCAGGGTCCCCGGGCGCGGCAAGCCGACCGGCGCGGCGGCGGCGCGGCCCCGACACGCGGGCGCGGCGGGGCGTGTCCCGGGGTGACCGGCGCCCTGACCTGCATATTCCACGCTCGGGCGGCGCCGCAAGTCGACAAGGCAGCGCTGCGGGGGACGGGTCACCCACCCCCGTGGGAGGCCTGCACAACGGTTCGGTCACGCGCCCTCCAGGACCGGTCTCGGAACGCCGTCCGGGGAGCCCGCCGTCCCTACCTTTCTCCTTGTCCGCGGCACCTTCCCCAGTCGCGGCGACTACCTGCAGGAGGACGTCATGGCGATCGACCGGGCTCTCACGCCCCGCTCGTCGCGGGTGGCGGACGACCTGACCCTGAGCGGGCTGCTCGACGTGCTGGACCGCGCCGAGGAGTTCGTGCCCCGCCGCCTGCCGCGGCCGGTGCGGGCCGCCGTCGGCCGCTCCGGCGCGGTCCGCCGCCCGCTCCCGGCCGCCCGCCCGGTGCCGGTCCCGGCGGGTCGCCCCCCGAGTCGGAGGCCAAG
>NZ_JAQISV010000067.1:0-20537 GCF_048569675.1 Geodermatophilus sp. CPCC 206100 | reverse complement strand
TCGACCCGTGGAGTACGACCGCCGGGTCGACCACCCCCTCGATCGCGAGCCCGCCACCGGCCGTCGCCGAACCGCCCGGCCCGCCGAGGCGCGCGCCGCCGGCCGGCGGCAGCCCGAGCCCGAGCGGGGCAGCCGGCTGCGCGGGTGGGCCGCCGTCGCGGCGGTCCTCGTGGTGACCTTCGCCGGCGCCGCCGCGGACCTCTACCTCGGTGCCGGCCTGGGCCTGCCCACGCTGGTCGCGCTGACCGGCTCGAGCGCGCTGGCCGCCCTGCTGGTCCGCCGCCGCGACCTGGTGAGCACCGTGGTCGCCCCGCCGCTGGTGTTCATCGTCGCCGGCACCGCCGCCACCGCGGTGCTCTCGACGTTCACCCTGACCGCCGTGGCGGCGATGGTGATCCGCGGCTTCCCGGCCATGGCGATCGCCACCGGCGTCGCCCTGACCTTCGCGATCATCCGCTGGGCCGCCCGCCGCTGAGCGGCGCGGGGATCACTCCCCCGGTGCTGCGGCCCCGCCGGTCGCCGCGATGTGCTTCGCCGTGTCGGCGTAGTGCCGCAGGCGGGTCACCCGCCCGGCGTCGTCGAAGGTCCACAGGTGCAGTTCCTCGTCCTCGAGCCGCCCCCCGCCCGGGGTGCGGAACGACGCGCTGACCTCGGCGACGACCTGGCGGCCCGTGCCGATGAGGTCGAGGACCTCGAACCGTTCCACGGTCCAGCCGCGCAGCAGCTCGAAGAAGCCCGCCACGTCCTCCGGCCCGCGGCGCGGAGCCAGGTGCGCCACGCCCGCGCGCTGGGCGTGGTTGTCCGCCCAGTCCTCCCACCGCACGTCGTCGGCGAGCGCGGCGAGGATCGTCGGGACGTCCCCCCGCCCGAACGCCTCGTACAGGCGGGCCACCGTGGCGGCGTTGTCGGTCGTGACGGGAGTCGAGTCGGTGCCGGCCGTGCTGCTCATGGCGGTCCCCTCCGGGCGTGCGACGACGCGTGCGGGCATCGTGACGCCGCCGGGAGGGGACGGCGAGGGTCGGAGGACCCGCCGGACCCAGCGGGCGCTCAGGCGGGGTCGGCCGCCGGCTCCGTGCGGCGGACCCGCAGCTCGTGCGGGAGGGCGAACACCAGCCGCTCCTCGGCGGCCTTCACCGTCTCGACGTCGGGGTAGCCGCGCTCGGCCAGCCAGTCGAGCACCTCGCTGACGAGCACCTCGGGCACGGAGGCGCCGCTGGTGACGCCGACGGTGCCGACGCCCTCGAGCCACGCCGGGTCGATCTCCGCGGCGTAGTCGACCAGGTGCGCGGCGCGGGCGCCGGTCTCCAGCGCCACCTCGACCAGGCGCACGGAGTTCGACGAGTTGGTCGAGCCCACGACCAGGACCAGGTCGCAGTCGCCGGCCATCTGCTTGACCGCCTGCTGCCGGTTCTGCGTGGCGTAGCAGATGTCGTCGCTGGGCGGGGACTGCAGCCCGGGGAAACGGCTCTTGAGCCGGTCGACGGTCGCGAGGGTCTCGTCGACCGACAGCGTGGTCTGCGACAGCCAGACGACCTTCTCCGGGTCGCGCACCTGCACCCGGTCGACGTCCTCGGCGCCGTCCACCAACTGGATGTGCGCCGGCGCCTCACCGGAGGTGCCCTCGACCTCCTCGTGTCCGCGGTGGCCGATGAGCAGGATGTCGTAGTCGTCCTTGGCGAACCGCTTGGCCTCCTGGTGCACCTTGCTCACCAGCGGGCAGGTCGCGTCGATGGTCTTCAGCTGCCGGTTCGCCGCCTCCTCGTGCACCGCCGGGGAGACACCGTGGGCGCTGAAGACGACGACGGAGCCCGCGGGCACCTCGTCGGTCTCCTCGACGAACACCGCCCCGCGCCGCTCCAGGGTGGCCACGACGTGCTTGTTGTGGACGATCTGCTTCCGGACGTACACCGGGGCGCCGTGGATCTCGAGGGCCCGCTCGACGGCGACCACCGCCCGGTCGACGCCGGCGCAGTAGCCCCGGGGGTCGGCCAGCAGGACGCGTCCGCGCTGATCAGCCATGGCCCCATGGTAGAGAAGGAGCCCGCACCCCCCGGTGTTCGCGCGGTCACACCGGGACCCGGCCGGCGGTCGCGGCCCGGCAACGAGACGTCCGCCACGTCCGGGTGGAGCGGAGCCGGACGAGGGTGTCGCGGGCCGGGTTTCGGGGCAGGGTGGGCGCATGTCGCGTGAGATCCCCCAGGCCGTCCGTGCCGTGGCCGGACTGGCCGCCACCGTCCTCGACGAGGCCCGCCGCTTGCCGCGGACGCTGCCGGGGCTGCCGGTCCGGGTGATCGGCCTGGCCATGCAGGCCACGATGAAGCTCCAGCAGCACTACACCGGCCTGGTGGCCCGCGGGGACGAGGTCTTCACCGGCCTGCGCGGCGCGGACGAGCCCGGGCTGGCCACCTTCGACGAGGACGAGCCGGCCCCCGCGCCGGTCACCGCCAACGGCAACGGCGTCCGCACCTCCGCCTTCGACCGCGCGGCCGCCGACGTCCCGGACGAGGAGCTCGCCGAGGAGGTCGCCTCGCTGATCGACGACGAGGTGTCCGGGCTGCCCCCCGAGCCGGCCCCGGAGGAGGTCGTCGAGGCGCTGCAGGACATCACCGACGAGGTGCAGGCCGCCGACCTGCACCTCGGCGAGCCGGGCCTGACGACCGAGGACGCCCTGGAGACCGCCCTGCTGGAGGCCGACGGCGCACCCGACAGCGCGCTGGCCGACGGCGGCACCGCCGACGCCGGACTGGTCGACGTCGAGGACCTCGCCGAGGCGTCGGTGCCCAGCGACCCGGGCGGCTCCCCGGTCGGCGAGGCGGCCGGCGCGCCCGACGTCGCCCCCAGCGAGGGGCCGGCGATCGACGTCGCGCCGGGTGAGGACGTCTCCGCCGACGTCGCCACCGAGGTCGACGTCCTGACCCCGGACGGCGGGATCGCGACGGTCGAGGGCACGGTGACCGACGAGGGCGTCGCCGCGCCGGAGACGGGCGACGCCGCGGCGGCTCCCGCACCCGACACGACGGTGACCGACGCGACGGCTCCCGCGTCCGACGCGACGGTGACCGACGCGCAGGCGCGGGTCGACGAGGCCGCCGGCAGCGAGGCCGGTGCCGACGAGAGCCGGCCCGGCGCGGAGACCGCGGCTGCGGCGGTCGGCGACGGCGCCGAGGCGACCGGCCGGGGCGACGAGGTCGTCACCGCCGAGGGCGCCCGGGTCGACGACGCGCTCGGCGGCGGCGACGACGCCCCGGCTCCCGCCGCCGGCGGGGCACCGGCCACGGACACCGCGGTGGCCACCGACGAGGGCGGCACCCCCGTGGCGGAGGCCACCGGCGACGAAGCCGGCAGCTCGGACGACGGTGCGACCGGCGGGCTCTCCATCGAGGGCTACGACGACTTCACCCTCGCCCAGCTGCGCGGCCGGCTCCGCGGCTACCAGCTGGTGACCGTGCAGGAGCTGCTCGCCTACGAGCAGGCGAACAGGGCCCGCCCGCAGTTCGTCACGATGCTGCGCAACCGCCTGGAGAAGCTCGAGCAGCAGGCGGTCGAGAGCAGCCCCCTGGCTCCTCGCGGAGCCTGATCGAGGGCCCCGTCCGGGTGTCGGCGCCGTTTGACACCCTCGGGGCATGACCGCCCCCTCCACCCCCGAAGCCCCCTGGCCGGTCCGCACGGTGGCCCGCAAGGTCGCCGAGTGGATCGGCCGGCTCGGTGAGGTGTGGGTGGAGGGGCAGGTCGCCCAGATCTCCCGGCGCGGTGCCGCGACCGTCTTCCTCACCCTGCGCGACCCGGCCGCCGACCTCTCGGTACCGGTGACCTGCGCCCGGGACGTCGCCGACCGGCCCGGGCTGGAGCTGACCGAGGGCGCCCGGGTCATCGTGCGGGCCCGGCCGGACTACTACATCGCGCGCGGCTCCTTCGCGCTCCGGGCGACCGAGATCCGCGCCGTCGGGCTCGGCGAGCTGCTGGCCCGCATCGAGCGGATCCGCCGGCTGCTGGCTGCCGAGGGGCTGTTCGACGCCGCCCGCAAGCGGCCGCTGCCGTTCGCGCCGGCCGTCGTCGGGGTGGTCACCGGCCGGGACAGCGCCGCCGAGCGGGACGTGCTGGTCACCGCCCGCCGCCGGTGGCCGGCCGTGCGCTTCGCCGTCCACCACAGCCTGGTGCAGGGGGCCAGCGCCGCCGCGTCGGTCATCGACGGTCTGCGCCGGCTGGACGCCGACCCGGAGGTGGAGGTCATCGTCGTCGCCCGCGGCGGCGGCTCGGTCGAGGACCTGCTGCCGTTCTCCGACGAGGGCCTGGTGCGGGCGATCGCGGCCTGCCGGACGCCGGTCGTCACCGCCGTCGGCCACGAGACCGACACCACGCTGGTCGACCACGCCGCCGACGTCCGGGCCGCCACACCGACCGACGCCGCGCACCGGGTGGTCCCGGAGATCGGTGAGCAGCGCCGGCTGGTGGACATGTTGCGCGCCCGCGCCCGCCACCTGCTGGTCTCCCGGCTCGACCAGCAGGACCGCTGGCTGGAGAGCGTCCGCAGCCGGCCGGTGCTGGCCTCCCCCGACCGGCTGCTGCACGGCCGCGAGGAGGACCTGCAGCAGCTGCGCACCCGGGCCCGGCGCACCGTCACCCACCGGCTGGAGGGCGCCGAGCGCGACCTCGAGCACGCCCGCGCCCGGGTGGCGGCGCTGTCCCCCGCCGCGACACTCGAACGCGGCTACGCCGTCGTCCAGCGGGCCGACGGGGCGCTCGTGCGGGACCCCGCCGCGGTGGCCGACGGCGAGCGGCTGTCGGTGCGGGTGGCGGGGGGCCGACTGGCCGTGCGGGTCGACAGGGAGGATGTGCAGCCGTGAGCGAGTCGCCCAACGAGCCGACGACCACCTACGAGCAGGCCCGGGAGGAGCTGGCGGACGTCGTCCGGCGGCTGGAGGCCGGCGGGCTGACGCTGGAGGAGTCCCTCACGCTCTGGGAGCGGGGCGAGCAACTGGCCGAGCTGTGCCAGCACTGGCTGGACCGGGCCCGCGAGCGCCTGGCGGCCGCGACTCCCGCCGAGGGCGACCAGCGCGGCTGAGCGGCGGGCTCAGCCGCTGACCGGCGCCACCGCGGCCGCGACCCGCTCCAGCTCGTCGTCGGCCGCCGAGCCGGTCACGAGCACGGTCACGCCGTCGGCCGCCTGCCACAGGGCGGTCTCCCCGCGCTCGGTCGTCCCGCGCGTCCACGTCGCGCCGCCGAGGTCGACGCTGTCCTGCTCCTCCGCGCCGCCGAGGACGTCGGTGACCGCGCCGGCGCGGGCGTCGTCGCTCACCACGAAGCCGGCGTACTCGTCGGACGGCGTCAGGTACCCGACCTCGAGCGTGACCGGGTCGCCGGCCTCCGCGTCGCCGGCATCGGTGCGGGCGCTGGTGGGCCGGTACCCCTCGGGCAGGCCCGCGGGCGCGACCACCGGGTAGGACGCGCGGGCGGCGGCCAGCGAGACGGTGGTGCCCGGGTCGACCGTGCGGACCGGGTCGACCCCCGACTGCCGGAAGGCCACCCAGCCGGCGATCAGCAGGACGATGACGACCAGCGGCGCCAGGGACCGGATCATGTTGCCCGCGCTCATGCGGTTGGCCCGCTGCACCGCGGGGGACGGCGCGGGGCGGTCTTCCGTCGGGCGCTCGCTCGTCGGGCCGTGTGCGGTCATTCCCCTAGGATCGCAGCACCGCGCCAGCGCCCTGTCGCCATGCGTCCGTGGCCCCGTCCCGGGCCCCACCCTGAGCTCGCGAAGGGTGGGAAGGACGGGGTCCTCTCCCAGGAGGTCCTGTGTCCCTGCCCCTCCCCGATGGCCCTCCCCCCGTGGGGAGCACGTTCCTCTCCGACCGTCCCGCACCCGACCGCAACCTCGCGCTGGAGCTGGTCCGGGTGACCGAGGCGGCGGCGATGGCGGCCGGGCGGTGGGTCGGCCGCGGCGACAAGAACGGCGGGGACGGCGCCGCGGTCGACGCGATGCGCGCGCTCATCGGCACCGTGCGCATGAACGGCGTCGTCGTCATCGGCGAGGGCGAGAAGGACGAGGCGCCGATGCTCTACAACGGGGAGCAGGTCGGCGACGGCAACGGCCCCGAGTGCGACGTCGCGGTCGACCCGATCGACGGCACCACGTTGATGGCCAAGGGCATGCCGAACGCGATCGCCGTCATGGCGGTCGCCGACCGCGGAGCCATGTACGACCCCTCCGCGGTCTTCTACATGGAGAAGCTCGCCACCGGGCCCGCGGCGGCCGACGTGGTCGACATCACCGTCCCGGTCGCCGAGAACATCCGCCGGGTGGCGAAGGCCAAGCACTGCTCGGTCGGCGACGTCACCGTCTGCATCCTCGACCGGCCCCGGCACGAGCAGCTCGTGCAGGAGGTCCGCGAGGCCGGCGCCCGCATCAAGTTCATCACCGACGGCGACGTCGCCGGCGCGATCGCCGCCGCCCGCGAGGGCACCGGCGTGGACCTGCTGCTCGGCATCGGCGGCACCCCGGAGGGCATCATCGCCGCCTGCGCGCTCAAGTGCATGGGCGGCGCCCTGCAGGGCCGGCTGTGGCCCAAGGACGACGAGGAGCGGCAGAAGGCGATCGACGCCGGTCACGACCTCGACCGGGTGCTGGGCATCGACGACCTGGTGCGCGGGGACGTCTTCTTCGTCGCCACCGGGATCACCGACGGCGAACTGCTGCGCGGCGTCCAGTACCGAGCCGGCGGCTGCACCACCCAGTCGCTGGTGATGCGGTCGCGCTCGGGCACGATCCGCTCGATCGAGAGCCTGCACTCCCTGCAGAAGCTCCGGGCCTACTCCGCGGTGCCCTTCGACCGGTCCAGCTAGGAGCTCAGCCCAGGGTCTTCGGGGGCGGCGGAGGGAGCGGGGGTGCCGGCGGGGGCGGGGGAACCGGCGGCGGCACGTGCCGCTGGGCCAGCCGGTCCATGATCGCGCGCCAGCGGCTGGGCGACTCCCCCGGCGCCAGGCTGCGCAGCCGGAGGTCGCCGAACACGGTGCGCGCCCGGACCACGACCCGGGGCGTGCCCGCCACCCGCGGCACGGGCGCCAGCTGGGTCTTCTTGTCGCCGAAGACCGTCCAGCCCTGCAGCTCGGCGTCGACCCCCTCGGCCACGATCACGTCGATGTCCCCGAACACCGCCCCGAGCACCAGCTCGACCCGGTCCGCGTCGGTGCGCAGGTTGCGCAGGTCGAGCCGGACGTCGCCGAAGGTGGTCGACACCTGGCGCGGGACGTCCGCCGTCCCCTCGACCTTGACGTCCCCGAAGACCGAGGTCATCGACTCGGGCACCCGGGTGCCGACGATCTCCACCGGCGGCGGGGCGTCGGCGGGCAGGTCGGCGACGAGCCCGTCGAGGTCGTCCCGGGTGACGGCGGCGTAGGCGCCCTCCGCCCGGTCGCCGAACTCGGACAGGTCGATCCGGCCCTCGGCGAGTGCCTTCTGCAGCCGGCTCACGACGGCCTCGCGGTCGGCGTCCGAGGCGCGCACGGCAGACGGGCGGGCGGGGTCGGCGTCGCTGCTCACGGGGCCCGACCGTAGCCGAGCGCGCGGGCCTCCGGAACGACTCCGACCCGGTCGCCGCGGCGGCCGGTCGGAGGGCGCTCGCAGCGGCGTCAGCCCGGGAAGGACTCCGTGCACAGCCGGCCGGTGGCGACCGGCTGGCGCCCCGCACACGAGTCGGCGAACTCGGCGTAGCTCTCCAGCGCGTCGTCGGAGAAGGAGGCCAGGAACAGCAGGTCGCAGGACTGCATGGTCCCGTCGAAGCACTGCTGCGCCAGCCCGTTCAGGTCGGCGTCGTCGCCGAGCCCCGTGGGCTGCTGGGTCGGTGCGGGGATGTCGCCGGCCGGCGGCGGTGCGTCGGAGGTCGTCCCGGTCGGCGCCGAGGACGACGGGGAGGACGAGCTCGACGAGGACGACGACGACGAGGACCGGGGCGCCGACGACGCGGACGAGGACGACGGGGAGGCGGACGTCGGGGTCGGGTCCGACGTCGCCGCGGTGTCGTCGTCCCCGCCTCGGAGCAGGAAGAACAGCCCGACGGCCACCGCGGCCAGGACGACCACGCCGGCGACGACGAGGGCGATCACCCGGTTGCCGTTGCCACCACTCCGGCCGGGCCCGCCGGGGCCGCCGTACCCCGGACCGCCGGGGCCCCCCGGACCGCCGTAGCCGGGCTGGCCGGGAGCGCCGTAGCCGGGCTGGCCGTAGGGCTGCTGGCCGTACGGCGGCTGGCCGTAGGGCGGCTGGCCGTACGGCGTTTGCCCGTAGGACGGTTGCTGCCCGAACTGCCGGGTCGGGTCGTAGCCGGGCTGGCCGTACGGCTGCTGGCCGTACGGGGGCTGCTGCCCGTAGGGCGGCTGCTGCTGGCCGTAGGGCGACTGCTGCCCGTACGGGGGTTGCTGCTGGCCGTAGGGCGGCTGCTGCCCGAACTGCGGCTGGTCGAACTGGCGGGTGTCCTGCCGCTCCCCGGGTGGGGGCGGCGGCGGGACCTGGCCGGGCCGGATCTGCTGCGTGCCGCTGCCCGGGGACCCGAACTCCTGCGTCACGTCGTCCGGCTGCCCCAGCTGCTGGGTCGGGTCGTCGGCGGCCGGGTCCTCCCGCCGGCCCTGGGGTCCGGGCCGCTCGTCCGAGGGGTCCTGGCCGCCCTGCGGCGGGTACGGCGGCTGCGACATGGCGGGGAGCTCCTCGGGTCCGGGGAAGGACGGTCGGCATGCTAGGTGTCACTCGGTGTCACGGCCAGTGCCCCGCCCGAGGCGCGCGGCCCGGCAGCGACTCCTGGTCGAGCTGGTCGCAGGCGTCCATGGTCCCGGGGAAGCAGTCCTGCGCATAGGAGTCCAGCGCCGGACCGAGGCCGAGGACGCCGTCCCGTCCCACGGTGGGGCGGCAGCCCCCCGGTGGCCGCGTGCCACGTCGGAGTCGTCGGAACCGCGACCTGCCGCGGCCTCTAGGGTCCTGGGTCGGAGCACTGTCACCTCACACACCGGGAGCACAGCGTGGCCCCACAGCAGGACGGCGCCGGGCAGGACGGCACCGACTTCCGCATCGAGCACGACTCCATGGGCGAGGTGCGGGTCCCCGCCTGGGCGAAGTGGCGGGCGCAGACGCAGCGCGCCGTCGAGAACTTCCCGATCTCGGGCACGCCCATCGAGCGGGAGCTCATCGGCGCGCTCGCCGCCATCAAGGGCGCGGCCGCGGCCGTCAACGCCTCGCTCGGGGTGCTCCCGCAGGAGGTCGCCGACGCAGTGGGCACCGCCGCCGCCGCGGTCGCCCGCGGCGAGTGGGACGACCACTTCCCCATCGACGTCTTCCAGACCGGCTCCGGGACGTCGAGCAACATGAACACCAACGAGGTCATCGCCACGCTGGCCACCGAGGCCCTCGGCAGCGCGGTGCATCCCAACGACCACGTCAACGCCTCGCAGTCGTCCAACGACGTCTTCCCCTCGGCCATCCACGTCGCCGCGACCGGCGCGATCGTCCGGGACCTGATCCCGGCGCTCCAGCACCTGGAGGCCTCGCTCTCCCGCAAGGCCGACGAGTTCGCCGAGGTGGTCAAGAGCGGCCGCACCCACCTCATGGACGCCACCCCGGTCACCCTCGGCCAGGAGTTCGGCGGCTACGCCGCGGCGGTGCGCTACGGCATCGAGCGGCTGGAGTCCTCGCTGCCGCGGATCGGCGAGCTGCCCCTCGGCGGCACCGCCGTCGGCACCGGCATCAACACCCCGCCCGGGTTCGCCGCGGCCATCATCGAACGGCTCGCCGGTGAGCTGGACCTGCCGCTGACCGAGGCCCGCAACCACTTCGAGGCGCAGAGCTCGCGGGACGCCCTCGTGGAGGCGTCGGGCCAGCTGAAGACCATCGCCGTCGGCCTGGTGAAGATCGCCAACGACCTGCGCTGGATGGGCTCGGGCCCCCGGACCGGCCTGGGCGAGATCTTCCTGCCCGACCTGCAGCCGGGCAGCTCGATCATGCCGGGCAAGGTCAACCCGGTGATCCCGGAGGCGACGATCCAGGTGGCCGCGCAGGTGATCGGCAACGACGCCGCGGTCACCTTCGCCGGCACCACCGGCAACTTCGAGCTGAACGTGACGCTGCCGCTGATGGCGCGCAACGTGCTCGAGTCCATCCGGCTGCTGGCCAACGTGAGCCGCATCCTGGCCGACCGGACCGTCGACGGCACCACCGCCAACGTCGAGCGCTGCCGCGAGCTGGCCGAGTCCTCGCCGTCGATCGTGACGCCGCTGAACAAGTACATCGGCTACGAGGAGGCGGCGAAGGTCGCCAAGCAGTCGCTGGCCGAGCAGAAGACGATCCGGCAGGTCGTCGTCGAGCGCGGGTACGTGGCGCAGGGGAAGCTCACCGAGGCCCAGCTCGACGAGGCGCTCGACGTCCTCTCGATGACCCACCCGTGACGCGGCGGGGAGCCGGCGGCCCGCCCGCCGCCGGCTCCCCGCGCGACACGCTCGGACGACCGCCACCTCCCCTGATCTGACGCAGCGTCGGGTCACCATGACGCTGCGACACGTCGGGGCGCCGTCCCGAGCCCTCCCGGCGGTCGCCGCGGAACCCGATCGGGTCGCCGCCCCGCCGCCGAGGTGCCCTCCCCTGGCCCCGGTCGCGCGGAACCGAGCCAGTGGAGGCAGGCCATGGAGATCCCGGCGAGCGCCCGTACCCAGGTCGAGACGAACCGGGAGCGGTACGACGCCCTGGTGGACCTCGTGCGGGCCCACGCCCGGCGCGGGGACGTCGAGCGCGTGCTCACGACCGCCACCGTGGCCGCCCACTCCGCCTGGATCGCCCCCACCGGCCGGCTCACCGACCCGGAGCTCGAGCGGCTCGTGCGCGACGCCGTCGGCGGCGGCCCGGGCGCGGTCCAGCTGGACCCCGACCGGGAGGACGGTCGTGTGCTGCACGTCCTCACCGAGACCTACGCGACCGGCGGGCACACCCGGCTGGCCCGGCGGTGGATCGAGCAGGACAGCACCCGGCAGTCGGACGTGGTACTGACCATGCAGGGCCACGAGACGCCCGGGGACCTCCGGGAGGCGGTGACCGCCTCCGGGGGCCGGGTGTACGACCTGCAGGGCGCGTTCCCGGCCTTCACCCGCCGGGTGGCGGCGCTGCGGCGGCTCATGGACCGGGCCGACCTCGTCGTCCTGCACGTGCACCCGTACGACACGGTGGCGCTCGCCGCCGCCGCGCTCCCCGGTCCGCGGCCGCCGATCATCGTCGAGGACCACGCCGACCACACCTACTGGCTCGGCCTGGGCAGCGCGGACGTGGTCGCCAACCTGCGGACGGCGGCGGCGACCACCTGCCGCGAGCGGCGCGGCATCCGCCCCGAGCGGCTGGCGCTGCTGCCGCTGCCGATCGACGCGCCCACCGGCTCCTCGACCCGCAAGAGCGTGCGCAAGCAGCTCGGCCTGCGCCCGAGGCAGGTCGCCGCCCTGACCGTCGCCACCTGGTACAAGCTCGAACCGCTGTGGGGCGACGGGTTCGACGGCCTGCTCCGCCGGGCCCTGACCGACTGCCCGGACCTGGTGGTCGTGCTCGTCGGTGTGTCGGCGGAGGGCCTCTGGAGCGCGCTGCAGGCGCAGTTCCCCGGGCGGGTCCACGCGCTGGGCTACCTGGCCGACCCGGGCGCCCTGCACGCCGGCGTCGACGTCTACCTGAACTCCTACCCGGTCTCCAGCGGCACCTCGGTCCTCGAGGCCGGCGCGGCCGGCCTGCCGGTGCTGAGCCTGCACGACCACGAGCACTACGGCGACGTCTACCAGGCCAACTCCCCCGGCCTGGCGCACACGGGGCACGGCGCCGCGTCCGTCGACGAGTACCTCGCCGCCCTGCGCCGGCTGGTCGACGACCCCGAGCACCGCCGCGAGCGCGGGGACGCCGCCCGCCGGGAGGTCCTCGGCACCCACACCGGCCCGGAGTGGGCGGCGGCGCTGGAGCGGCTGTACGCGCGGGCCCGGGCGGCCGAGGTGGCGGACCTGGACGAGTACGCGGCGCTGGAGCCCGACGTGGACTACGCGGCGTCGCTGGTCCCGCTGACGATGCGCGGGAAGGGCACGCCCGACGCGGTGTCCCTCTGCGGCCCGCTGGGCGACCGGATGGACCAGCGGATGCAGTTCGACCTCTACCTGGCGACGCACGAGCGCCGCGGCCGCCGGCTGTCGGTGCGGGTGAGCCGGGGGTGGGAGGACTCCCCGGCGTGGGTGATGCGGCTCGCCGAGCTGGCCAAGCGCCACCCCCAGCTGTCGGTCAGCCTCCCCTTCGTGGCCGGGGACGACGTCCACGGCTCGCGCAGCCTCGCCGCCCTGGAACCCGTGCTCGCCGCCAACGGGGACACCCCGGCCGACTGCGGCGACCTCAGCCTGGACGTGCGCGCTCCCCGGCCCGACGGCCCGTCGGTGACCGGCGAGCTGGCGCTGCAGTCGGACTCCCTCGACTCGCTGGAGCTCCTGCTCACCTCGCCCTGCTGGGACGGGGTCGACGTGGCGGCGCTGGCCGGTCCCTGACGGCGCGCCGTCAGTCCAGGCGCGCCCCGAACACCTTCCGGGCCGAGGGGCGCGCACCCACCGCGCGCTTGAAGTCGGCCAGCCCGGCGTTGAGCGTGCCGTCGGCGTTGCGGGACGGGCCGAGGTCCACCAGCCGGGCGCCGCGCCGCGCCGCGTCCGCGAGGACCAGCGCGGCGAGCAGGTCCATCGGCGAGTGGTCCCGCCCGCGGTCGGCGTCGGCCCAGTGCACCACCTGGTCGACGTCGTCGAGGACCCGGTAGACCACCGCCGCGGCGGCCGGTTCGCCGTCCAGCCGCAGCAGCTGCAGCCGGATCCGGCCGGGGAAGGCCGCCCGTGCCCGCTCCAGGTAGTCGCGCGGCAGCGGCGGCGGTCGGCCGTGGGCCGCCCGGTTGGCGGCGAGGATGCCGTGCAGGACGGTGAGGTCCTCGCCGCCGGTGACCTCGACGAGCTCGTGCCGGCGGCGGCGGGCGGTGCGGACGTACCGGCGCTTGCGGTCGCGGAACAGGGTGGTGGGGTCCGTCCCCGGCGGCAGCGCGGACAGGTCGACGTGCTGGTTGAGGTCGCACGCCGTGACCGCGAGACCGCCGTGCAGGTAGGCGAACTCGAGCAGGGGCTCGGCGGCGGAGTAGACCGGGGGCCGGGCGCGCAGCTGCAGCTCCCGGACGCCGTCGGCCCGCAACGCGGCCAGGGCGCCGGACACCAGGCCGAGCACGTCCTCGACCGGCGGGTCGTCCCGGACGAGGTCCGGCCCGCCGAAGGGGGCGCTGGCGCCGGAGACGAGGACGCCGTCGGTCACCACGCCGGTCAGGACGCCGACCAGCCGGCCCGCCCGGCGGTGCTCGTACCGCCAGCGCGCGGCCGCGGGAACGCCGTTGAGGTCGGCGAAGCGCGGGTCGCCGTAGAGCAGCCCCCCGCCCAGCAGCGGCTCGCCGTCCTCCGCCGTCACCGCCGGCGCCCGCCCGCCGCCGGGCTCAGCGGGCCCGCCGGGCGCGGACGGCGATGTTCGCGCCGAGGTCGGCCGGCAGCTCGTCGCCGAGGTCGTTGAGCGCCTGGACCAGCTGGGGCGAGAAGTCGAGCATCATCGCGTTGGGCAGCGGCTTGAACAGCATGCCCTTGCGCTCGAACGGCTCGAAGCCGGCGGCCCGGAGGTCCGCCTCGAGCGAGTCCAGGTCGTAGACGCGCTGGTGTCCGACGAGGTGGTCGCGCGGGCTCAGCGTGTCCAGCTCCGGCTGGAGGCCCATGAGGACGGCCAGCCGGCGGTGCAGGGAACGGCGGTTGGGCACGACGACGACCAGCTCGCCGTCCGGGACCAGCCAGGTGCGCAGGTGCGCGGCCAGCGCGACGGGGTCGTCGACGTGCTCGAGCACGTGCAAAGCCATCAGCTTGTCGCACGGCTCGTCGGGCACGAACTCCTCGAACAGCGCCTCGGCGACCTCGACGGTCGGGTGCTGCGCCCGTACCCGCGCCGCCAGACTGGGCGCTCCCTCGACCACCACGTACCGGCGCGGCAGGGACGCCAGCCGGGACAGCGTCACGCCCTCCCCGACACCGAGCTCGACGACGACGTCGTCCGGGGACACCAGCCCGGCCAGCCAGTCGCAGCAGTGCTCCTGCAGCGCGTCCTCGATGAACTTGTCCGGGACGTCGTCGTTGAGGTGGTACGAGTGCGCGATGCGCTCGAGCTCGTGGGTGCGGGCGTTCATCGCGAGTCCTCCGGGAGGGTTCCGGCACGGTTCGGCCGGCGGGTTGCGGTCGCCGGCCGTTCGATCGGCGGGGACCCGAGGGCGAGGCCGTGCGGGTCCCGGCGTGCCGGCCCGACCCTAACGCGGCGCGGCCGGGCGCCCGGGGACGTGGCGGGACGTCCTCCCCAGCGGCCGCAGCAGTCCCACTGGCTACCGTCGCAGGCGGCGCGCGCCCGGCGTGCCGGCCCCTCAGGAGGAGAGTCCGCGACCGTGGCCGTGCCCTTCAACGAGACCGCGCGGGAGTACCGCGACCTGCAGTCCGAGCTCGAGGCGGCGGTGCTCGGCGTCCTGCGCGGGGGCCACTACGTGCACGGGGCCGAGCACGCCGCGTTCGAGCGCGAGCTGGCGGACTTCCTCGGCGCCGGGCACGTGGTCGGGGTCGGCAACGGCACCGACGCCCTGGAGATCGGCCTGCGCGCGGTGGGCACCACCGCCGGCCGCGAGGTGGTGACGGCGGGCAACGCCGGCGGGTACGCCGCCGCCGCGGCGCGCGCGATCGGCGCCCGGGTCGTGGTCGCCGACGTCGACCCCGACTCGCTGCTCCTCGATCCGCACAGCGCCGCCGCGGCGTGCACCGACCGCACGGCCGCGGTCGTCGTCACCCACCTGTACGGGCGCGCCGCGGACGTCGCCGCGCTGCGTGCCGCGCTGCCTCCGGGGACACCGGTGGTCGAGGACTGCGCGCAGGCCATCGGCGCGGAGGTGCCGGAGGGGCGGTGCGGCACGCTGGGCGACGTCGGGACCTTCAGCTTCTACCCGACGAAGAACCTCGGGGCGCTGGGCGACGGCGGGGCGGTCAGCTGCCGGTCGGCCGACGTCGCGTCGGCCGTCCGCGAGCTGCGCCAGTACGGCTGGTCGGAGCGCTACGTCGTCGGCCGGCCCGGCGGCCGCAACTCCCGGCTGGACGAGGTGCAGGCCGCGGCCCTGCGCGTGAAGCTCCGGCGGGTGGCCGGCTGGAACGCCCGCCGCCGGGAGATCGGAGCCGCCTACGCCGCGGCCGCCGAGGGGACCGGTCTCCGCCTGCCCGCGCCGGCCGGCGGAGACGTGGGGCACCTCGCGGTGGGACGGCACCCGCGCCGCGACGAGCTGGCGCGGCGCCTGGCCGAGCTGGGGGTCGCCACCGCCGTCCACTACCCCGTCGCCGACCACCGGCAGCCGGCGCTGGACGCGGCGCCCGGCCCGACCGGTGCCGCCGAGGCGGAGCGGTCGTGCGCCGAGGTGATCAGCCTGCCCTGCTTCGCCTACCTGACCGACGCCGAGGTCGAGCAGGTCTGCGACGCCGTCCGCCGGTCGGCCTGAGCGTCCGCGGTCAGCCCAGCCGGGCGGCCACGGCCAGCCCCTGGACCACCTGGTCGTTCATCGAGGTCGCGCCGGCGGCCAGGAGCGCGCCCGTGAGCAGCGCCTGCGGGCAGGCGCCGGCCAGCGCGTCGGAGGCGGCGTCGTCCTCGGCGAGGGACGCCGCGGTGGGCACCGGGACCGCGCCCCGGGCGGTGAGGGTCCGCAGCACGCGCACGGGCGCTCCGGCGTCGTCCCCGGGCAGCTCCAGCAGGCGGGACAGCTCGGTCCCCAGCAGTGCGGCGACGTCCTCCCCCGCCTCGGCGCGGGCGGCCGCGCCCGGACCGGCCTCGACGACGACGCGGTGCCAGCGGGGGTCGCGGCCGGCCAGGGCGTCCTGGTCGGTCACCCGGTAGGTCAGCCAGTCGGGGTCGACGACCGACAGGCAGCCGACCGGCGCGCGGGCGGCGTCCGCGCGCACCAGGGTGGCCACCGCGACGACGGTCGCACCCGGGGGCCGCTCGCGCGGTGGGAGGCCCAGCAGGTCCTGCAGCCGCTCGTGCGCGAGGCCCAGCACCGGCCGGTCGGTGGACCAGTGGCCGCCGGCCCGGGTCCGCACGTCCCAGCGCCGGCCCGCGGGCGTGAGCGACTCGACCGGGGCGTCGTCGACGGTCGCGTGCGGTGAGGCGGCCAGGCGCCGCTCCAGCGTCCGGACCACGTCCCCGACGAAGCCGGAGCGGGTCGTCCAGAACGGGTGCTCGGCCAGCCCCGTCGGAGCGCCGGCGCAGGCGGCCGCCAGCGTCTCCGGCCAGTAGAGCGGCAGCCAGCCCGCGCGATGGTAGCGGGCCAGGAGCGTGTCGTACCCGGCGCCGAGCAGCTTGCGGCCGAAGGGCTCGACCAGGCGGCGCTGGATCGCCGGGCCGTGGTTGAGCTCGGCCGCCGCGGCGTACGTCAGCGTGTCGTAGTCCGGCGAGGTGGTCTTGCCCGCGGCGTGCCGGGGGTCGGTCCGGGGCAGCGGCGCGGGGGGCGGCAGGCCCAGGGCCGGGACGACGTCCAGCCGGTCGGCGACGAGGTGGTCGGGGGCACGCCGGCCGCCCACGAGGACCTCCGGGGTCGGCGTCCGCACCAGGTCGGCGTGGGCGTGCAGCCACCGGTCGACGAGCGCGCCGAACCGGGCCCAGTCGTAGCGCACCCGCGGCCGGTAGCCGGCGAGGTCCGGCTCCCCCTCGACCGGGGCGGCGGTCTCCAGCAGCACCATGCCCAGGTCGACGTCGACGCCGTCCGGGGAGAGGCCGCGGAAGTGGCCGCCCGGGGGCCGGCCGTCGGTCAGCAGCACCACCCGGCGCCCCGCCTCGGCCAGCTCCACGGCGGCGACCAGGACGGCGAGGTTGTTGCCGACCAGGACCGCGGCACCCCCCGATCCGCCGTCAGGCACCGACGGGCTCCGCGTCGGCCCACAGCTCCGAGCCCAGGTCGGGGAGGGTGGCGGCCAGCGCGTCGAGGCCATCGAGCAGCCGCGGGGTCAGGAAGCCCTCGTCGACCAGCTGCTGCATCTGCGCGTGCGTGAACGGCTTGACGAAGATGCTGCCCCGCTCGCGGATGCGGAACCCGGCCTCGGTGAGCTCGCGCTCCAGCCCGGCGGCGTCGTAGACCCCGCGCTGCTGCATGGTCCGCTGGGTGTCCGACTCGGTGGCCGGGTCGGGGATCAACCCCATGGCGACCGCGAGCAGCCGGTGCAGCGAGTGCGCGCTCGGGACGTTGACGTGCAGCACGCCGCCGGCGCCGCAGAAGCGCCGGGCCGCGGCGAGCAGCCGCTGCGGATCGGGGACCTCGTGGAGGACGCAGCTGAGGACGACCACGTCGAACGGGCCACCGAGGGCGGGGAGCGTCACGTCCTCGGCGTGCTGCTCGACGACGGTCGTCGCGCCGTGCCCGGCCGCCAAGTGGCGGGCGTTGGCGGCGAACGCCGGAGCGGGTTCGATGACGGCGGTCTCGACACCGGGCAGGTCCAGGAACAGCGGGGCCTCCCCGCAGCCGATCTCCAGCAGCCGACGCGGAGCGTGCGCCCGCACCTGGGCCAGGACCCGGCGGCGGCGGAACCCGGCCTGCAGCGGCTCGAACGGCAGCGCGCGGTACTGCGCCACGTAGTCGACCAGGTCGCGGGGGTGGGTCACCGCCGGTCCTCCTCAGCTCGGGTCCGGACCCCGACGGGACACCCAGGGTAGTCGAGGGGGTACGCGATGCCGCCCCCCTCGGGGCGGGTGCCGATCCCGCGCCGTCCGCCTGCCTCCACCCCGGGCCCGGGTCCATCGTGTTTCCTCTGCGACATGCCAGTCGAGGAGCCGCTGCCCGAGGACGACGGAGAGCGCCGGCAGCACCCGTGGGGCCGCCGCGCGAGCGACCGGGGGTGGCCCCCCGGCGGGGCGGCGCTGGGCTGCCGGATCATCGAGCTGCCCCGCATCAACGACCCCCGGGGCAACCTCACCTTCATCGAGGGCCAGGACCACGTCCCCTTCGACATCCACCGGGTCTTCTACCTGTACGACGTGCCCGGCGGGCAGTGGCGTGGCGGGCACGCCCACCGGGAGCTGGAACAGGTCGTCATCGCCGCCTCCGGCAGCTTCGACATGATCGTCGACGACGGCACCGAGCGGGAGCGCTTCTCCCTCAACCGCTCCTACTACGGGCTCTACGTGCCGCCGATGATCTGGACCGAGCTCGACAACTTCTCCAGCGGCAGCGTGAGCCTGGTGCTGGCCTCCCGGAAGTACGACGAGGCCGACTACTACCGCGACTACGACGAGTTCCGGCGGGCCAGCGGCGCGCCGGCGGCTCCCGGCGAGCCGGTGTCCTGACCATGGGTCACGCACCCGGTGACCAACGGTGACGAGGTGACCCCGTCGCGGCCCCGTCGACGGGGTCGGCACGCGTCGTTCACCTGAGCTGAGTAGCGTCCCCACCTGATGAGCGAGACAGCGAGCGCACCCGCGGCCGGCAACGCCGACGTGTCCCTGCGCTACTCCGGTGGAGAACTGCCCCTGCGCGTGGTCCCGGCCACCGAGGGGTCCGACGGCCTCGACACGAGCAAGCTCCTGGCCACGACCGGCCAGGTGGCCCTCGACATCGGCTTCGTGAACACCGCGTCGTGCACCTCGGCGATCACCTACATCGACGGTGACGCCGGGATCCTGCGCTACCGCGGTTACCCGATCGACCAGCTCGCCGGGAAGGCCAGCTTCCTCGAGGTCAGCTACCTGCTGATCTACGGGGAGCTGCCCACCGCCGACCAGCTGGCCGGGTTCGACTCCCGCCTGCGGCGGCACACGCTGGTCCACGAGGACCTCAAGCAGTTCTTCAAGGGCTTCCCCCGCGACGCGCACCCGATGCCGGTGCTCTCCTCGGCGGTCAGCGCCCTGTCGACCTTCTACCAGGACTCCCTGGACCCCTTCGACGAGCAGCACGTCGAGATCTCCACGCTGCGGCTGCTGGCCAAGCTGCCGACGCTGGCGGCCTACGCGTACAAGAAGTCGGCCGGCCAGCCGTTCCTCTACCCGGACAACTCCCTGGGTCTGGTCGAGAACTTCCTGCGGATGACCTTCGGCTTCCCCGCCGAGCCCTACGAGGTCGACCCCGAGGTGGCCGCCGCGCTGGACATGCTGTTCGTCCTGCACGCCGACCACGAGCAGAACTGCTCGACCTCCACGGTGCGCCTGGTCGGCTCCTCGCACGCCAACCTCTTCGCGTCCGTGTCGGCCGGCATCAACGCGCTGTTCGGCCCGCTGCACGGCGGGGCCAACCAGTCGGTCCTGGAGATGCTCGAGGCCATCCAGCAGGACGGCGGCGACATCCCGTCGTTCGTCAAGCGGGTCAAGAACAAGGAGCCCGGCGTCAAGCTCATGGGCTTCGGGCACCGGGTCTACAAGAACTACGACCCGCGCGCGGCGATCGTGAAGCAGACCGCCGACCGGGTGCTGGACAAGCTCGGCGGCAACAACGAGCTGCTCGACCTGGCCCGGCAGCTGGAGGAGGTCGCGCTGAGCGACGACTACTTCGTCCAGCGCAAGCTCTACCCGAACGTCGACTTCTACACCGGGCTCATCTACCGGGCGATGGGCTTCCCGACGCAGATGTTCACCGTGCTGTTCGCCCTGGGCCGGCTGCCCGGGTGGATCGCCCAGTGGCGCGAGATGATCGCCGACCCCTCCACCAAGATCGGCCGGCCGCGGCAGGTCTACACCGGCGCCACCGAGCGCCAGTTCGTGGAGATCGCCGACCGCTGAGAGCGGACCCCGCTGCCTCTCCGCCGCGGGTCCAGGTCCCGTCGTCCGCCCGGACGACGGGACCTCGGCGTCTGGGGCAGCATGGTCGCCGCGACCAGCGCCGCCACACCGGGAAGGAGTCCCATGGCCTCGTCCGAGGACGACCTGGTCCTCCCGCCGGTGCCCCTGGCCACCGGCCGGGTGGTCCACGTGGACGGCGCCGAGCGCCGGGTCGCCCGCGTCGAGCTCGTCGTCTCCACCGAGGACGGCGGCGAGCTGCGCATCCCCCTCGAGCAGCGTCACGGCGCGTGGTGGGCGCCGCCCCAGGGCCCCTGACCCGTCCACCGATCGGGTGCCCCCCGCAGATCACCCTCCCCCCGAGGGGTGACCTCGTCCCCCGCGCCCCTCCGGGCACCTCCCCCGTCCGTCGATACGACGGCCGAGAGCTCCGCGTCCGTCGCGGAGCCGGCCGCGTAGGACGAGACGACCCGGGGGACCGCAGTGCCTGCACTCCGCACGACGTCCCCCCGGCAGGCCCCCTCCCGCGGCACGGCCCGGCAGGCCCCCTCGCGCGGAGCCCCCCGCCGGGGCGCCCCGTCCGCGGCGGCCCGGCAGGCCGCCCTGATCGCCGCGGCCCGCGAGGCGGCCGCCGCCCGCTCGGCAGCCGGGACGGCGACCGCGACCCGGCCCGCCGCCGCGCGCCCCCCGATGACGCCGCAGGAGGCCGCCG
>NZ_JAQISV010000066.1:0-20834 GCF_048569675.1 Geodermatophilus sp. CPCC 206100 | reverse complement strand
CGCCAACACGTTCTTCGGCACCCGCTACACCGACCTCTGCTACGGCTACAACGCCTTCTGGGCCGACTGCCTCCCGGCGCTGGAGCTGGACGCCAGCGACCGCGGCAGCGACGGCAAGCTGTGGGGTGACGGGTTCGAGATCGAGACGATCATCAACACCCGCATGGCCAAGGCCCGCATGCACATCGTCGAGGTGCCGAGCTACGAGTTCGAGCGCATCCACGGCGAGAGCAACCTCAACACCTGGCGGGACGGCGTCCGCGTGCTGCGGGCACTCTTCGTCGAGCGGGTCAACCGCAAGGGCCGGGCGCTGCAGGGGCAGCTCGCCCCGGTCCGCGCGCTGACCGAGGGCCTCGACACCGCGGAGACCTCCGCCCGTACCGCGTGACCCCGGCGGACGGCCCGGTGCCCGACGACCGAGGCGGCGTGCGCCCCTGGCGCGCCCGTCTCTCGTGGGCCCGGGCCGTCCTGCCGGTGGCCGCCCTGGCCGTCCTCGCGGTGCTGGACGTGGTCCAGGAGTCGCGCCGGTGGCCGATCCTGGTGACGGGGCTCCTCGACGAGCCCGCCCACCTCATCACCGCCGGCCTCGTCCTGGCCGCGGTGCCGCTGGCCGGCACGTGGCCGTTCCCGGCCTGGGTGCTGGCCGGCGCCGTGGCGATCGACCTCGACCACGTCCCGCTCTACCTGTGGCACGACGCGGTCTCCGGGGACGGCGGCCGCCCGGTCACCCACTCCCTGCTCACCGTGCTGGTGCTCCTCGCCGCCGCGGCCGCCGTCCGGCGCCACCGGATCCCCCTGGCCGGGCTGGCCTGCGGCGTCGCCCTGCACCTGCTGCGCGACCTCGCCACCGGCCCCGGCGTCCCCCTGCTCTGGCCGCTGCCCGGCGCGGCGCAGGTCCCCTACCTCCTCTACGCCGCCGTCCTGGGCGGGCTCACGCTGGCCGCCGTCGCGCGCCTGCTGCGCCCCGCGCCCCGGTCGGGGGTCACCCGACCGTAGGGCTGACCTGCATGGTCCCGGCACACAGGCCCCCGCGCCGGGTACCGTGGCCCGTCGTGTTCCGAGAGAGCCGCAGGCGCCGGCGCGGCCTCGTGCTGGCGGTGGCCGGCGGCGTCGTCGTCGCGGTCGTCGCCGGCGTCCTGCTGCTCCGGAGCGGCGGCGTGGTCACCCCGCACGCCACCTCGACCCCGCCCGCCTTCGACCTGCCGGGCTGGGACCTCGTCATGGTCGAGGACTTCGAGGACGACGCCGAGCTGGGCGAGTTCGCCGACGTCTACCCCGGCTGGGCCGACTACGACGGCGCCCGGGACACCTCGCGCGACCTCGGCCGCCGCGAGTCGCACCAGGGCCTGTACTCGAGCGACACGACGACGACCGTGCAGGACGGCGTGGTCGACGTCCGGGTGCACACCGCGGACGGCACCCCCCAGGTCATGGCGCTGACCCCGCCGCCGAACGACGCCTGGGAGAACAGCCAGGTCCACGGCCGCTACTCCGTCCGCTTCCGGACCGACGAGGTCCCCGGCTACAAGGTGGCCTGGCTGCTGTGGCCGTCGAGCGACGACTGGTCCGAGGGCGAGATCGACTTCCCCGAGGGCAGCCTCGGCCAGGACATCATCGGCAACTCCCACGACGTCACCGGGGACCCGTCGGTCAACGCCTTCTCCATCAACACCGACCGGACGATGGCCGACTGGCACACCGCGACGATCGAGTGGGAGCCCGGACGGGTCACCTTCCGGCTGGACGACCGGTCCTGGACGACCACCGAGGCCGACGCCATCCCGGTCGACCCCATGCGGTGGGTCCTGCAGATCGAGACCGAGCTCTCCGCGGAGGCCCCGCCGGAGGACGCCGAGGGGCACGTCCTCATCGACTGGGTCGCGGCCTGGCGTCCTGCCTGACCGGCCGTGCTCCCGGCCGGCCGACCCGGCCCGGGGGGTCGCGGACGGTCCTCGGTCGGGGGACTTCCCGGGGGGAACCCCACACCCACGGCCCATCTGTTCCTAGGCTCAGGCCCGTGACCAGCAGTGCAGGCTCTCCGGCGCCGGCACCGCGGGCACTCCCCGGGGGCCTGCTGCTCCGCCTGGTCGACGTCGGGGGGACCCCGCCTCCGGCGGGCGCGGAGGCCTGCCTGTCCGACGCCGAGCGTGCGCACGCCGACCGCGGCACCCCGGAGGTCGCCGTCAGGCGGATCCGGCTGCGCGCCGCCCTCCGCGAGGCCCTCGGCGAGGTCCTCGGCCTGGCCCCCGCCGAGGTCCCGCTCAGCCCGCCGCCGGGCCGGCCGCGGCTCACCGGGCCCGCGGCCGCCGCCGGCCTCGACGTCAGCTGCTCGGCCAGTGCCGGGCTCGGCCTGGTGGCGGTCGCCTCCGGCGCCCGCGTGGGCGTCGACCTCGAGCGCGTCCGGCCCGTGCCGCTGGACGACGCCGCCGCGGAGGGCTGGCTGACCGACGGCGAGCGCGCGGCCGTGGCCGCCCTCCCCGACGAGGACCGGCCGGTCGTGCTGACCCGCTGCTGGACCCAGAAGGAGGCGGTGCTCAAGGGCGTCGGCGCGGGCCTGCGCACCGCACCCGCCACCGTCGCCACCCCCTCCGCGGGGCGGGGCCCCGGTCGCGTCGGCGACTGGGACGTCCGCTCCGTCGACCTCCCCGAGGGCTGGGTGGGCAGCGTCGCCCTCCGCCCGCACCCCCCTGCCGCGCTGCCGGCCGACCCCACGGGAACCCCATGACCACGAGCCGCGAGGCCCCCTCCCCCACCGCCTCGACCCGCCGCCCGCAGCTGGCCGACTTCCGAGACCGCGCGGAGGCCGCCGCCGGCCGCGACCTCGGCGACGCGGTGGCCCTGCACGACTGGTCGGTGACGTCGTCCCACGACTTCTGGCGGCTGTTTCTCGACTGGGCCGAGCCGGCCTGGGAGGGCTCGGCCGAACCGGTCTGCACCAGCGACGACGTCGAGGCCGCGGTCTTCTTCCCGCAGGTGCGGCTCAACCACGCCGAGAACCTGCTGCGTCCCCTGCCAGGGGTCGACGACGACGCCGTCTGCCTGACCGCGGTGCACGGCGACGGCTCCCGGGACCGCTGGACCCGCCGGCAGCTGCGCGAGGAGGTCGACCGGACGGCGACCGCGCTGGCCGGCCAGGGGCTGGGCGCCGGCGACCGGGTGGTGGTCGTCGCGCCGAACAACGGGCGGGCGGTCGTCGCCGCCCTGGCCACCGCCGCGCTCGGCGCTCCGCTGTCGTCGGGCATGCCCGACATGGGCCCCGCCGCGCTGCTCGGCCGCTTCACCCAGGTCGAACCCGTGCTCCTGGCCCTGGACCGCACCGGCGCGACCGGCTGGGACGGCGCCGACGGCGACCTGCTCGACCAGGTGGTGACCGGGCTGCCGACGGTCCGCGCGCTCGTCGTCCTGGACGACCTCCCGCTGCCCGCGCTCCCCGGCGTGCGGGTGCTGCGGCTGGCCGACCTGCTCGCCGACGTCGGCCCGGACACCCCGCGCGCGCCGTGGCCGCGGGGTGGGTTCAACGACCCGCTGTTCGTGATGTTCTCCTCCGGGACCACCGGCCCGCCGAAGGCGATGGTGCACGGCGTCGGGGGGACGCTGCTGGAGCACCTCAAGGAGCACCGGCTGCACGGCGACCTGGACGCCCGCGACACGCTGTACTTCCAGACCACCACCGCCTGGATGATGTGGAACTGGCAGCTGTCGGCGCTCGCGGTCGGCGCCGCGATCGTCCTCTACGACGGTCCCGTGCTCGGTCCGGAGACGCTGTGGCAGCTGGCCGCGGACGAGCGGGTCACCGTCTTCGGCACCAGCCCGGCCCACCTGCAGCTCTCCCAGGACACCGGCCTGCGGCCGGCCGAGGCCTTCGACCTGAGCCGGCTGCGCGCGGTCCTGTCCACCGGTTCGGTCCTGCACGACTGGCAGTTCGACTGGTTCGCCGACGCGGTCGGCCCCCAGCCGCTCCAGTCGATCAGCGGCGGCACCGACATCATCGGCTGCTTCGTGCTGGGCCACCCCGAGCTGCCGGTGGTGCGCGGCCGCAGCCAGGCGCTCAGCCTGGGCCTGGACGTCGCCGCGCTCGACGCCGACGGGCGCCCGGTCCTGGGGCACGAGGGCGAGCTGGTCTGCCGCCGCCCGTTCCCCTCCCGCCCGGTCCGCTTCCTGCGGGACCCCGACGGGTCGCGGCTGCACGACGCCTACTACGCCCAGCACCCGGGGGTGTGGACCCACGGCGACGTGGTGGACATCGCCCCGGACGGCACGGCGAGGGTGCACGGCCGCTCCGACGGGGTGCTCAACATCGACGGCATCCGCATCGGGCCCGCCGAGATCTACCGGATCCTCAAGGGCCTGCCGGAGATCGCCCAGTCCGTCGCCGTGGAGCAGCGCTCCCCGACGACCCCGGGCGCCACCCGGCTGGTGCTGCTCGTGCAGCTGCACGACGGAGCCGTCCTCGACGGGGACCTCGAGCGCCGCATCCGGACGACGCTGCGCCGCGAGGCCACGGCCGCGCACGTGCCCGCCCTCGTGCTCGCCGTCCCCGAGGTGCCGCTGACGCACAGCGGCAAGGTGTCGGAGAAGGCGACCCGGGACACCGTCAACGGGGACCGGGTGGCCAACGCCGACGCGCTGCGCAACCCCGGCTCGCTGGCGAGCATCACCGCCGCCCTCCGCGCGGCTCCGGATCGGGTCGCGCCGCCGGTCCCGGCTCCGCGGGTGGAGTCCGCGCCGTCCCCCGCCGCCCGGGCGACCGGCGCGGGCACCGTCGACGCCGGGGTCCGGACGGCGATCGCCGGCCTCTGGCAGGAGCTCGGCGTCACCCCGCACGCCGGCATCGAGGACTTCTTCGACCTCGGCGGCACCTCCCGCCAGTCGATGACGCTGCTGCGGCGGCTCAAGCTGGACCTCGACGCCGACGTCTCGATGGAGCAGTTCCTCGCCGACCCCACCGTCGACGGGCTGGCCGCCACGGTCGCGACGGCGTCCGGCGCGTCCGCGATGCCGCTGCTGGCCGCCGGCGACCCCGCCGCCCCGCCGCTGTTCCTGCTGAACGACGCCTGGGGCGAGGTCGAGGTGTACCGGCCCCTGGCCGAGCTGCTGGTCGGGGTCGGGCCGGTGTACGGCGTCCGGGCCGAGCTGGTGTCCCTCGACGGCCGGCGCAAGTCGATCGACGAACTGGCCGACGAGCAGGCCGGGCGGCTGGCCGACGCGCGGCCGGAGGGCGCGTTGCGGCTGGTCGGGTTCTCCTTCGGCGGCCTGGTCGCCTTCGAGACGGCCCGCCGGCTCCGGGCCGCGGGGCGGCAGGTGGAGTTCCTCGGCCTGCTGGACCCTCTGCCGCCGGAGGCGACCCTCCCGCCGGTGCGGCGGCGCCTGCACCGGCTGACCGGGCAGGTGGGGGCGCTCATCCCGGGCATCGGCTCGCGGCCGGTGCGCGCCGTGCTGCGCCAGCGCTTCCGGCCGGAGACCCGCCCGGCCGACCAGCAGGCCCTGGACCGCTCCGAGGCGGTCTACGCGCAGCACGTCCTGCAGCACTACGACGGGCCGGTGACCTACTTCCGGGCCCGGCGGCGGATCCCGGTCACCGGACACTTCCTGTCCGCGTGGCGGTCGGCGGCACCGCGGCTGCGGGTCGTCTCGGTGCCCGGGCCGCACCACGACCTGCTGGCCGACCGGCACGTGGTGCACCTGGCGGTCCGGATGTCACTGGAGCTGCGCCGGGTCGCCCGGGCGGCCACGCCCTGACGCGTGCGGCCGAAGAGGCGGAGCAGCGGACGCCGGTAGCGACCGCAGGTGCACAGGGCGCAGTCGGTGCCCCGGCGGTAGTGCTGGTGTGCCTGCTTGCCGTGCCCGCACGTGCACGAACGCCGGCTCCCGGCGACCGTGCCGGCGGGAACGTCGACCGAGCGCAGCCGGGCCGACCGGCGGGGCTCGGCGGGGAGCGGTGCCGGGGCCGGGGCAGAGCCGAGTGGGTGCACAGCTACGTCCTTCGTGGGGCTGGGGAGCCGCACCCGGGGTGGCGCGCGGCAGTTACGGAACAGACACTAACCGTCACTGACCGTGGCGCGCGCGTTGCGAGGCAACTCGTCCCTCCCCCGTCCCTCCAGTGCACTCCCTGCACCCTCCCGTCCCGAGATCTACCTGGTCGGGGGACGGAGCGCGGGTCGCCGCCCGGATACCCTCGACGGGTGCACCACTCGCTCACGGTCGTCATCTGCGCCTACACCCTGGACCGGTGGGGCGACATCCAGGCAGCCGTGGCCAGCCTCGGACGCCAGGAGCGCCGCCCCGAGCAGGTCGTCCTCGTCGCCGACACCAACCCCGAGCTGCTCGAGCGTGCCCGCGCCGCCTTCCCCGACGTGACGGTGCTGCCCAACGCCGGGCCCCGCGGGCTGTCGGGCGCCCGCAACACCGGGGTCGAGGCCGCCACCGGCGACGTCGTGGCGTTCCTGGACGACGACGCCGCGGCCGACCCGCGGTGGACGGCGCAGCTGCTGGAGGCGTTCGCCGACGAGGACGTGATCGGCGTCGGCGGCTGGGTGGAGCCGGACTGGCGGGCACCCCGCCCCGCCTGGTTCCCCGACGAGTTCCTCTGGGTCGTGGGCTGCAGCTACACCGGGCTGCCCACGGCGCGGGCGGAGATCCGCAACCCGATCGGCGCCAACATGGCCTTCCGGCGGGACGCGTTCACCAAGGCCGGCGGCTTCGACGCCGACATGGGCCGCATGGGCGCCGACGCGGCCGGGTGCGAGGAGACGGAGTTCGCCATCCGCGCCCGGCGGGCGCTGCCCGAGACGCGGGTGGTGCTCGAGCCGTCGGCACGGTGCCGGCACGGGGTCTCCCCGGACCGGGTGACCCGCGCGTACTTCCGGCGCCGGTGCCGGGCCGAGGGCCGCTCCAAGGCCCTGGTGAGCCGGCTGGCGGGCGCGGACGCGGCCCTGGAGACCGAGCGCACCTACGTGAGCCGCACGCTGCCGCGCGGGGTCCTGCGCGGCCTGGGCCGGCTGGTCCGCGGCGACCGCGCCGGTGGCGCCCAGGCGTGGGCGATCGTCGAGGGCACGGCCCTCACCGCGGGCAGCTACGCCCTCGCCCGGGTGAAGCAGGCCCGTCGCGCGCGGACCGCGGGTTCCCCGGGGGTGGCCTGACAGCTATGTTCCGGACGATGGAGTACCGCTCGACCGCGAGGACGCGGACCCCGGTCCCGATCCTGCTCTACCACGCCGTCACCGACACCCCGGGGACGCACATCGCCCCGTTCACGGTCTCCCCGAAGGCGTTCGCGCAGCAGCTCGACGTCCTCGTCGAGGCCGGCTACCGGTGCATCACGTTCGGCGAGCTGGTGGCGGCCGAGACGGCGGGCCGGCCGCCGGCCGGAGAGCCCGGGGACGACCGGAAGATCGCCGTCATCACCTTCGACGACGGGTTCGCCGACTTCGCCACCTCCGCCCTCCCCGCCCTGCGCGAGCGCTCCCTGGTCTCGACCCTGTACGTCACGACCGGCTGGCTCGAGGGCGGCCGGGACCGCCGGCCCGGGCCCAGCGATCGCATGCTCGACTTCGCGCAGCTGCCGGGCCTGCTGGCCGAGGGCGTCGAGCTGGGCGGGCACAGCCACAGCCACCCGCAGATGGACACGCTGGACGACGCCGCCCTGCGGGACGAGCTGGTCCGGCCGAAGGAGATCCTCGAGGACGTCCTGGGGCAGGCGGTCACCACGTTCGCCTACCCCCACGGCTACAACGGCCCGCGCGTGCGCCGGGCCACCCGCGCGGCCGGCTACGACAACGCCTGCGGCGTCCGCAACGCCCTGCACTGCGCCGGCGAGGACGTGTTCGCCTTCTCCCGGCTCACGCTGGAGAGCACGACCACCGTGGCCGACCTGACCCGCTGGCTGTCCGAGGTGGAGTGCCGGCCGGCCGACGGCGAGAGCTGGGCGACCCGCGGCTGGCGGGCCTACCGGCGCACCCGGGCCGTCGTCAGCCGGCGCCCGGGGTCGGTCTACGCCTGAGAGAGGACCCCGTCCTCTCTCAGGTCAGGGCGGCGAACCACTCCGCGAGGTCCTCGCCCTGGAAGCAGGACGGCGCCACGTGCTCGCCCTCGCACACGACGACGCTGACGTCGGCCACGTCCTCGACCCGCTCGACGAACGGCTCGGCGTTCTCCGTGTTGTCGACGACCTCGTCCTCGGTGGCGAGGTAGAAGCGCATGCTCGTGCCCGCCCAGTCCTCGGCGGGTCGCAGCGCCGGGTTCTGCGCGTCGGTGGGGAACACGCCGTCGTAGGCCTGCAGCACCTGCGCCTCCTGAGGCGTGTCGCGGACGACGTCCAGGTCGACCAGCGGCGAGATCAGCGCCATGCCCCGCACGTCGGGGATGCGGTCGTCGGCCAGCAGCTGGAGCCCGGCGACCCCACCCATCGACTCGGCGACCAGGTAGGTGTCGGTGGTCCCGTACCGCTCGGCGAGCTCGGCGGCCAGGTCGACGTACCCCTGCTGCGACGCCTCGTTGCCCCAGGCGTTGAAGTTGCCGTCGCTGCCGGCCACCACGTAGCCCTGGGCCACCAGGTCGCCGACCATGTCGACCCGCTTCTCCTCCTCGCCGAGCGCGCCGGCGTCGTCGTCCAGACCGTGCAGGAAGACGACGAGCCCCTCCGGGTCGCCCTCGCCCGGCGCGATGGCCACGGCGTCCTGCCCGTCGACGGTGAACTCGGAGAACTCCGGTTCGGCCGCGGGCGTCTCGGGACCCTCGTCCGGGGTCTCCGCGCCCCCACCGCAGCCGGCGAGCAGCGCGGTCACCGCGAGGGCCGCGGCCACGCGGCGGCCGGGCCTCCGCCGGGTCCGGCGTCCCATGCCGACGACTGACTGCTGTCCGGGCATGCGGGAACGCCTCCAGGGGTCGGGGTGGGCACCGGCCATCTTGGTCCACCGCCTGGATCGACGCGCCATCGCCACCGGACGTTCCCCCGACCGGGCAGCTGCGAGGGGCATCACACTGGGTGACCGGTCATCCGACTGAGTGGCAAGATGGCTCGTCGTCGCCCCGGAGCCCCTGGTGGACGTACCGTCGAACGGGTTCGCGCCGTGCACGCGCCCCGTCGGGTCTCCCGGGCCCGGACCGGACTGTCGCACCACACCGGTGGAGGCGACGCGCACAGCTCCTGTCCCCTGCGTCCCCCGGAGAGTCGATGATCTGCGGTCGGTCCCGCGGCAGCGCCTGGTGGCGCGCCGCTCCCGGCATCATGCCGTCCCCCTCGGGGGGGCTCGCGTGACCGGGACCCCGCGGGCCGCCGAGGACCGGTCGCTGCGCATCCAGGCCCACAACGCCCAGTGGCGGGAGCTCTGCAGCGTCACGCTGCTCGCCGGCCTGGACCCCGCCGTCGACCCCGCCGCGCTGCGGGCGGCGCTGCGCCGGCTCTACGACGTCGACCCGACCGCGCCGATCCTCTGCCGGGTCGCCGCCGGCCCGCTGCGGTGGGTGCCGGTGGCCCCCGAGGAGATCGACCGGCGGCTCGAGGAGCTCGTCGTCGACGTGCGCGGCACCCCGAAGGAGGACCTCGAGGAGCTCGTCGAACGGCTGCTCCGCGAGGGCGACCCGATGGTCCCCTTCCGCCTGTTCGTCCACGACGACCACCACGCCTGGCAGCTCAGCCACGTCCTGGGCGACGGCGTCTACGCCAACCGCCACGTCGTCGCGGAGCTCGTCCGGTGCGCCGCCAACGGCGACGTGCCCGCCGGGCTGGTGCGCGGACCGCACCGCCCGCGGCTGCTCGCCCGCGCCGTGTGGCGGACGCTCCTGCGGCGCCCCCGGCTGACCACCTGGCGGGTGGCCCTGGACCGGCTGCGCTCGGCACCCCCGTCGACCCCGCCGGCCGGCGACCCGGCCGACCGGCAGGTCGCGCTGTCCGTGGTGAGCCGGATGAGCGGTCCCGGCATGCGGGAGGCGGTGCGCCGCTGGCGGGACGAGCAGGCCGCCGACACGTCGGTCGCGGTGTCGACCATGGCGGCGGTGCGCTCCGCACTCGAGGTCGAGGGGGCGTTCCTCCCGGGCACGGACACGGTGGTCCTCTTCGACGGCCGGCGGTACCTGCCCGCGGGCACGCACGTCGCCGGCAACTTCAGCTCCGCCCTGCGGCTCACCCCCGAGAACTCGACGGACCCCCGGCGCATGGCCCGCCAGATGCGCCGCGACGCCGCGCTCGGGCTGCCGCTGGTCTCGATGCTGGTCGCCACGGTCACCCACACGCTGTCCCGGTTCCGGCCCTCCGCCGCCGGCGGGAGCGGGTCGGTGGTCCTCACCCACCTCGGCCCGCTCACCGAGCTCCGCGAGCTGCCGTGGCAGGCGCCGCCGACCGAGCAGCGGATCATCCAGGCGCCGGCGCCGAGCGCGGCGGTCAGCATGACCGCGTGCATCAGCGAGTGGCAGGACCGGATCGTCCTGTCGGTGTCCTTCGACAGCCGCCGGGTGCCGCGGGCAGCGGTGACCCGGGCGCTCGAGCGGGTCCTGGACGACCCGCGCGCGTTCCTCCCCGCCGGGGCCGCCGGGTGACCGGGGGCAGCAGGTCCGGCGGCCGGCACCTGGAGCGCAACGCCCTCTACCTGATGGCCGGCACGGCGCTCACCGCCGGTGTCGGCATGGTCTTCTGGATCGCGGCGGCGCGCTTCTACGAGACCGCCGAGGTCGGCCGCGCGTCGGCCGTGATCTCGACGGCCGCGTTCCTGGGCAGCCTGTCGCACCTGAACCTGGGCCAGACCTACGCCCGGTTCCTACCCGCCGCGGGGAAGCGGACCGGGTACCTCGTCACCCGTGGCCTCGCCCTGATCGCCGCCGTCGGTCTGCTGGTGGGCGCCGGGTTCGTGCTGCTGTGGCCCGGCGAGGTCCTGTTCGCCTCCGCGGTGGAGGCGGCGTGGTTCCCGCTGGCGGTCGCCGTCCTCACCGTCTTCACCGTGCAGGACTTCGTCCTGCTCGGGCTGCGCGGGGCGTCCTGGATCCCGATGAAGAACCTGGCCTTCTCCGTCGCCAAGCTCGCGCTCCTGGTGGCGCTGGCCGCGGCCCTGCCCCAGGGCGGGCTGGTCGTCGCCTGGGTCGTCCCGGCGGCCGTGGCGGGGATCGTGATCCAGGTCCTCGTCCACCGCCGGTTGCTGCCGCGGCGCATGGAGGAGGCCGGCGAGGACCACCGGCTGCCGCCGGTGCGCGGGCTGGTGGGCTACGCGTCGGCGGAGTTCGCCATCGGGGTGATGTCGCAGGTCATCCCCATGATCCTGCCGCTGATCATCCTCCATGAGCTCGGTGCGGAGGAGAACGCCTACTTCGCCATCCCGTGGACGATCAACGCCGCGCTCAACATGCTGGCCTGGAACATCGCCACGAACTTCGTGGTGGAGGCGTCGGCCGACGAGGAGCAGACGCAGGCGCTGACCCGGCGGTCGCTGCGCCTGGGCCTGCTGGTCGGGGGCAGCGGCGCGGTGACGCTGCTGGTCTTCGCGCCGCTGGTCCTGTGGCTGTTCGGCGGGCAGTACGCCGCCGAGGGCGTCGACCTGCTGCGGCTCATGGCACTGGCCGAGCCGTTCGTCATCGTCACCACGGTGTACTCCGGCGTCCTGCGGATCCGCCGGCAGGCCGGCCGCGTGGTCATCGTCCAGGGCAGCATCGCCGTCGCCATCGTGTCCCTGACCGTGCTGCTGATCCCCTCGATGGGCGTGACCGGGGCCGGCCTGGCCTACCTCATCGCCGAGGGCGGCGCCGGGCTGGTGCTGCTGATCCCGCTGATCCGCAGCCTGCGGCACAAGAAGCCGGCGCAGCCGCCCGCGGCCGACGCGGTGCCGGCCGTGCCCGGCGCCGACCGGTGACGCGCGCACCGGCGCCCGCCCGGCCCACAGGTGGCGCGTCCCACAGCCCCCGTCCGGGTGAGGGGCGGCAGCGATCGGCCCTGACCGGCCGTTCTCCCGGGGAGAATCCCCGGGAGAACGCGCTGCCCCGCCGGGCGCGCACGTCGTCTGGAGGAGTCCACTGATGCCCGCGACCGGTACGGCCGCCGGAGACGGCGCCTCGAGGATCGCGGAAGCGCTCCCGCCGGGCCCGCAGCCCACGCCGGGGGACGCCGTTCCGCACCGCAACCCGGCCGGGGAGCGAGCCGTCCTGCTGGCCGCGGCGCTGGTCGCCGTGGCCACCCCCGTCGTCGCCGCGCTGGACGTCGACGTCCCGGGTCGCGGGCTGCTGGCCGTCCTCTTCGTCCTCACCGTGCCCGGCGTGCCGCTGGCCTCGCTGCTGCGGCTGCCCGGGCGGCTCCTGCCGGCGGCGCTGGCCGTCGCGCTGAGCATCTCGACGCACCTGCTGCTGGCCACCGCGGGCCTCGGGGCCGGCTGGTGGAGCCCGCTGGGGTGGACGGCGGTCAGCGCCGCCGTCGGTGTCGCAGCCACCGCCTGGGCCCTGAGGCGGCTGCCCGCCGCGACCCCCGCGCCGGCCGCCGGCGCGTCGGCCGCGGGCGCCGGCCGGACCGCTCCCTGGGGCCGCGTGCTGGCCCTCCTGTCACTCGCCGGAGCCGTCGCCCTGTGGTGGCTGGCCACCCGCTGGACCGACCTCGGCGACGCCGGCGCCACCGGTGTCATCGGGGTCCTGGCCTGGCCGTACGTGGCCGCGGTCGCCGTCGTCGCCGCCGTCGTCGTGACGCACCTGCTGCGGCTGCGGCCGGACCCGCTCGTCCTCGGCGCCGCCGCGGTCGTCCTGGCGCTGGTGGTCTACGACTTCACCAACGCCACCGACGGCGTGGCCGGCGTCCCCACCGGCTGGCTGCACGTCGGGTTCGCCGACTACATCGCCGAGAACGAGCAGTCGTTCAACGGCCTGGACGCCCGCGCCAGCTGGCCGGCGTTCTTCACCGTCACCGCGCAGCTGGTCCAGCTCGCCGGTGTGCCCGACGCCAGCTCGTTCCTCGCACTGGCGCCGTTCGTCTACAACGTGCTGGCCATCCCCGCGGTGCTGGTCGTGGCGCGGTCGGTGACCCGCTCGGGCCGCCTGGCGTGGCTGGCGGTCTTCCTCTACCTGGGCGCCAACTGGGTGCAGCAGGACTACTTCGCGCCGCAGGCGACCGCCTTCGTCCTGTACCTGGCGGTGCTGGCCACCCTGATGTGGGAGGCGACCTCCGCGCCGGTCCCGGCGCTGACCGGCTCGCTGTGGTCCAAGGCGGCCCAGGCCTGGCGGCGCCGTCCGGGCCTGCCCGTCGGGACGACGCCGCGCCAGTCGCTGGGCCGCCTGGGCGCGCTGGTGTTCATCACCGCGGCGCTGGTCGTCGGCCACCAGCTGACGCCGATCAGCCTGGTCATCACCGCGTTCCTGTTCGCGCTGACCGGCTACACGCAGCACCGGCGGCTGTGGCTGGTCGCCACGCTGCTGTTCCTGGGCTGGTTCAGCTACGCGGGCAGCGGCTACTGGATCGGCCACCTGGACTCCGTCCTCGGCGACGTCGGCCAGCTGCTCGGCAACCTCGACAGCGCCGTCTCCTCGCGCGTGGTGTCCGGCGACGAGACCTACCTGCTCATGCAGAACCTGCGGATCGGCTGGTCGCTGTTCTACGGCCTCCTCGCGCTCGTCGGGCTGTGGACGATCCGCCGCCGTCCCGACGCCCTGCTGCTCGCGCTGCTGCTGGTCGGCGCCGGCGCCCTGGTCGCCATGCAGAGCTACGGCGGCGAGGTCATGCTGCGGACCTTCCTGTTCGCCGCGCCGGTGTTCGCGCCGCTGGCCGCCCTCGCGCTGCGCGGCCTGACCACCCGGCGGGCGCTGGTCCCGGGCGTGGTCCTCGCGGTGGTGCTCACCGCGTGGACCATGGTCGGCACCGCCGCCCGCGGCGTGAACATCTCCTTCGAGCGGGTCAGCGCCGATGACGTCGCCGCCGCCCGCGTGCTGTGGGACGAGCTGGGCGACGGGGACACCGTCGGCTTCCTCGCCACCGCCGGCGCCTACGGGGCCGACCGGGTCGGCGAGTACCAGTCCCTGCTCCTGGACGAGGAGTTCTGCGGCACCGACGCGCTGGAGTGCGTGGTCGAGGACCAGCCGGACTTCGTCGTGACCAGCCGTTCCCAGGACGCCCAGCGGGAGCTGGCGGCCGGTGACCGGCCGGGCGCGAGCACGGCGCTGGCCGACGAGCTCGTCGCCCGCGGCCTGTACGAACGCATCTACCGCGGGCCGGACGCGCAGGTCCTCCGGCTCGTCGCGCAGGGAGGCTGACCGTGGTCGAGGCACTGACCGGCTGGCTGGGGATGGTCCTGATCGGACTGACCGTGGTCGTGGCGCTCGCCCTGGAGGTGCGCGACGCGCGCCCGGACGGCGACGGCGACGCGCTCGTCGTCCCCCGGCGCTCGCGACGCGCGGGCCGCCTCCTGAACCTGGTCCTCGTCGTGCTCGTCGTCGCCTGCCTGGCCGCGACGGCCGTCCGCCTGGCGACGCTGGCCTTCTGACCCGCAGGCGCCGTGACCTCGGCGGCCCTGACTCCGGGACCGTCCGCGTCCCGCCGTCCCGACAGCAGGAGAACATGAACCCCGAACCCGCCGTCCAGCAGCCGGCCGCGGTGCCCGCTTCCGTCCTCCGGGTGGCACCCGTCGAGGAGTCCGCCGGGGCGGCCGCGTTCCGGCCACGCCGGGTCCTCGCCGTCGACCTGGAGACGGGCGCCGTCGAGTACCCCGACCCCGACCGGCACCCGGAGCACCCGGACGCCCGTGTGCTGGTCCGCTGGCTGGGCGAGCAGATCGCGATCGTGGCGGTGCGCGCCACCGACGCCGACGTCGCCCGCGTCGCCGCCGACGCCGTCTGGAGCACCGCCCGCGACGAGCTGGCCGCGGCCGCGGAGCGCTCCGGCGTCCCGGCCCCGACCTCGGCCGCGGACCTGCTCGCGCCGCGCCCGGGCGTCGGGTCGGCGCCCGAGCTGCCCGCCGAGCGGCCGCTGGTCACGGTGACCATCGCCAGCCTGCGCAACGTGGAGCCGACGATCGCCTGCGTGCGGCGCATCCTCACCAGCTCGTACGAGCCGCTGGAGGTCGTCGTGGTCGACAACGACGCCGACGGCGAGCCGCTGCGCACCGCCGTCGAGACGGCGTTCGCCGGGGACGCGCGGGTGCGCTGGGCGCACGAGCCCCGCACCGGCCTGTCCTTCGCCCGCAACAAGGGGCTCGAGGAGGCGCGCGGCGAGATCGTCGTGTTCACCGACGACGACGTCCTCGTCGACCGCCGGTGGGTCGAGCGGCTGGTCGCCGGCTTCGGCGTGGCCGAGGGCGTCGCCTGCGTGACCGGCGCGATCCTCCCCGCCGAGCAGGAGACCGTCGCGCAGGTCTTCCTCGAGGAGTACGGGGGCTTCCACAAGGGCTTCTCGCGGCAGGTGTTCAACCTGACCGACCACCGCCGCGACACCCCGCTCTACCCGTACGACTCCGGGCAGTTCGGCTCCGGCGCGAACATGGCGTTCCGCACGCAGGCGATGCGGGAGATGGGCGGCTTCCCCATCGACCTCGGGGCCGGCACCCTCGCGCACGGCGGTGAGGACCTCGACGTGCTGCGCCGAGCGGTCACGGCCGGCCACACGGTGGTCTACGAGCCGGCCGCGCTGATGTGGCACTACCACCGGCGGTCGATGGAGGCACTGCGCAAGCAGATGTTCCGCTACGGCGTCGGGCTGTCGGCCACGGTCACCAAGTGGCTGTTCGACGACCGCAGGATCGCCGTCGACGTGCTGCGGCGGATTCCGCGCGGCATCGTGTACGTCGCCCGGCCCGGGTCCCCGAAGAACCAGGGCAAGTCCACGGAGTTCCCCCGCGTGCTGACCGCGCTGGAGCTGCTCGGCGTCCTCTACGGCCCGGTCGCCTACCTGCGCAGCCGCCGCCGCACCGCGCAGCGCCTGGCGGGCCGCCCGGCCTGATCCGTCCGGCCCCCGGGGCGCCGAGATCGCCGATCTCGCGCGCCTCGGGGGCCGTACCCGCGCGAGATCGGCGATCTCGGCGGTCAGGGGTGGCGCGTCAGCCGCGGCGGTTGCGGCCCTTCAGCAGCCCGCTGACGGCCTTGCCGGCCGCCCCCAGGCGCGGGGCCACGGCCTTCTGCGCCGCCTGCAGGTGCGGCGCGACCGCCCCGAGCCGGCCGGACAGCCCGCTGCGGCGCCGGCTGTCGACGAACGCGGCGAACTCGGCCAGCGTCGGGTGGTCGATGAGGTCCTCGGCGGTCAGCCGGAGCCGGAACCGCTGCTCGACCCCGGCGAGCATCTCCTCGATCGCGAGGGACTCCCCGCCCAGGGCGGTGAAGCTGTCCTCCCGGCCGACCCCCTCGACCTTGAGGATCGGCTCCCAGATGCCCGCCAGCGCGGTCTCGGTCTCCGTTGCCGGCGGCGTGGCCTCGCGGCGCTCCGGCGGCGGGGGCAGCGCGCCGACGTCGACCTTGCCGCGCTCGTTGCGCGGCAGCTCGGGCAGGAAGACGACGTCCCGCGGCACCATCCAGTCCGGCAGCGCCCGGCCGACGTCGCTGCGCAGCGCGGCCTCGGTCGGCGCGGTCTGGTGCGGATCGGGGACGACCCAGGCCACCAGCCGGGTCTCGTCGTCCACCCCGACGCCGCGCACGATCGCGTCCAGGACGGTGGGCAGCGCGCGCAGCGCCACCTCGACCTCGCCGGGCTCGACCAGGTAGCCGCGGATCTTCACCGAGTCGTCGGCCCGGCCGAGGATCTCCACCAGCCCGTCGGCGCTCATCCGCGCCCGGTCGCCGGTGCTGTACCGGGTGCGGCCGTCGGGCTCGGGGCGGAAGCGCCCCGCCGTCCCCGTGGGGTCGTTCCAGTAGCCGGCCGAGAAGTACTCCGAGGTCGCGTGCAGCACCCCGACCTCCCCCGCGGGCACCGGCTGCTCGTCCGGCCCGAGGACGGCGAGGTCGCGCAGGGGCACCGACCGGCCGATCGGGACGGCACCGCCGGGCACCGGGTCCTCCGCGCGCATCTCGAAGGCGGTGAGCGCCTCGGTCTCGGAGGAGCCCATCCAGTTGACGAAGCTCGCGCCGGCGGGCAGGTGGGCGCGGAAGTCGACGACGTCGTTGCCGTACAGCTTCTCTCCGGCCGTGGTCACCATGCGGAGCGACTCGAGGACGTGCGCCTCGGGCAGCGCCCCGTGCAGCGCCCGCAGCAGGGACGGCGTGCACGACAGGACCGTCACCCGCGTCGCGTCCAGCCACTCGGTGAGGTCGCGGATGCCGTGGACGCGGGGGTCGCGGACGCAGAGGGTGGCCCCGTTCAGCAGCGCCGCGAGGATCACCAGCTGGCCGACGGCGAACGCCTGCGGCACGACGAGGGCCAGGCGGTCCTCCGGCGTGGTGCGCAGCGTGGCGCGGCTGGTGTAGCCGCAGGCGAGCGCGGTGCGGTGGGTCCACACGACGCCCTTGGGCAGGCCGGTGCTGCCCGAGGTGAACACCAGCGACGCGACGTCGTCGAGCGTGAGGGCCGGGGCGGGCGTGCCGCCGGCGCCGTCCGCGGCGGGCACCAGCCCGGCGACCGCCTCGACACCGGGCAGCGCGGCCGCGGCGTCCCGCCGCTCGTCGTCGGCCAGGACGACGGTCACCCCGGCGCGCTCGGCGATCGTCGCCAGGCGGGCCGGCGGCAGCAGGACGTCGAGCAGCACGCACGGGTGGCCGGCCACCATGATCCCGAACATCGCCGCGACGCTCGCCGACCCCTGCTCGGCCAGCAGGCCCACCGGCCGGCGGGTGCCGTCCGCGGCGACGGCCGGGAGGCCCGCGAGAGCCCGGACCACCGCGTCCACGCGCTCCTGCAGCTCGGTGAAGGTGAGGTCGCCGTCCTCGGCGACCAGTGCCAGGCGCCCGGCGGCGGACGTCGTGACCTCGCGGAGCCGCTCGCCCAGCGACGTGTACTGCCCCGGCAGCTGCAGCAGGGGCAGCTCGCCGCTCGTGGTCGCTGCGCTCATCGTGGTGACCTCTCCCATCCGGACCGCAGACGCTCCCCCGCGCCCGCTCGGCCCTGACACCTTGAGCCAGGGCACCGCTTCCCCACAACCACCTGACCGCCGTCCGAGACGCGTACCACTCCGGGGTGACGCGCTGCGCCACCCGATCGGGTGGCCGCATCCCCCCTGCGGTCCCCGTCGGGGCGATGCGGGTCCGCTCCGCCGGGAGCGTGCGTAGATTGCCGGGGATGTCACGGGGAACCGCCCTGCCGCGGCTCACGTCCCTCCGGCTCTTCGCCGCGGCGGTCGTCGTCGTCTTCCACCTCGACCAGTGGGGCGTCGCGTCGCTGCCGGCGTCGCTGTCGACCCTGGGCTTCGTCGGGGTCTCGTTCTTCTTCGTCCTCTCCGGCTTCGTGCTGGCCTGGGGCACCGACCCCGCGCTGCCGGCCCGCCGCTTCTACCGGCACCGCTTCGCGCGCGTCTGGCCCAGCCACGCGGTGATGGTGGGCGTGGCCGCCCTCGTCCCGGTCGTCGCGGTGGCCCGCAGCGGCGAGAGCGCCGTCGCCAACCTCCTGCTCGTGCAGGGCTGGTGGCGCGATCCCGAGGTGGTCTTCGGGATGAACGGCGTGGCGTGGTCGCTGAGCTGCGAGATGTTCTTCTACGCGATGTTCCCGCTGACCGTGTGGGTGCTGCGCCGGGTCCCCGGGGTCGTGCAGTGGGCGCTGCCCCTCGCCGCGCTGGTGGTCTCCGGGTACGTCGGCCTGCAGGACGCCGCCCTCGGCGAGCACCTGCCCGTGCTGCGCTTCAGCGAGTTCCTGCTCGGCGTCGTCGCCGGCCTGGCGATGCGCGCGGGCTGGCGGCCGCGGGTGCACCCGCTGGTGGCGGCCGTGGTCCTCGTGGCCGGGCTGGCGGTCTGCTTCCGAGCGCCGTTCCCGCTGCCCAACGTGATCATGCCGGTGCCGTTCCTGCTGGTGCTGCTGTCGGCGGCCGCGCGGGACCTCGACGACAAGGGCGGCTGGCTGCGCAGCCGGGCGCTGATCTTCGCCGGTGAGGCGTCCTTCGCCCTCTACCTGGTGCACGAGCTGGTGATCATCAACCTGGCGCCCCACCTCTGGGAGATCGGGCCGCAGTGGGTGATCGCGCTGATCATCGCCGCCACCGCCTGCGTGCTGGCCGTTGTGCTGCACCTGGCGGTCGAGCGGCCGGCCAACAAGCTGCTGCGGGGCCGGTCGCGCTCGGTGGCGCTGGCACCGCCGCAGGCCCTGACCTCCGACGAGGCCCCCGACGCGGAGGGGCCGCGGGAGCCGGCGGGCGACCGGGTCTGAGACGAGCCCCGCCCGCGGGCGACCCACCCCACCGACGAGATCGGCGGTCTCGCCCGGAACCGGGCCGCCTGGCGGGCGAGATCGGCGATCTCGTCCGGACAGAGACTGGGGGCTCAGCCGGCGGCGCGCGCCGTCCAGCCGGCCCAGGCCGAGGCCACCATCTCCTCGACGCCGTAGCGGGCCTTCCAGCCGAGGGCCTCGCGGATGCGGTCGGCCGAGGCGACGACGCGGGCCGGGTCGCCGGCGCGGCGGGGCTCGATGACCGGCCGCGACCACTCCTGGTCGGCGGTGCCGGTCACCCGGCGGATCGTCGCGATCATCTCCTGCACCGAGACGCCCTCGCCGCGGCCGATGTTGGCGGTGAGGGTGCCCACCCGCCCGTCGGCCAGCGCCGCGGCGGCGGCCACGTGGGCCGAGGCGACGTCGGCGACGTGGATGAAGTCGCGGATGCAGGTCCCGTCGGGGGTGTCGTAGTCGTCCCCGAAGATCCGCGGCGCCTGCTGCCCGGCCAGGCGCTGGAACACCATGGGAACGAGGTTGGAGACCCCGACGTCGGTCAGCTCGGGCGTGCCGGCGCCGGCCACGTTGAAGTAGCGCAGGTTGACGTAGCGCAGGCCGGTCGCGGCGGACACCTCCTCCACCATGCGCTCACCGACGAGCTTCGTCGTGCCGTACGGGTTGACCGGCAGGCACGGGGTGTCCTCGTCGACCACGTCGACGTCCGGCGAGCCGTAGACGGCCGCGCTGGACGAGAAGATGAACGACCCGACCCCGGCCTCCGTCGCCGCCTCGAGGAGGACCCGCAGGCCCTCGACGTTCTCCCGGTAGTAGTAGAGCGGCCGGTGGACCGACTCCTCCACCTGCTTCTTGGCCGCCACGTGCACGACGCCGCGGACGTCGTGCTCGCGCAGGGTCTGCGCCACCCGCCCGGCGTCGAGGACGCTGCCGTGCACCAGCGGCGTCCCCGGGATCCGGGCCGGGTCGCCGCTCGAGAGGTCGTCGAGCACGACGACCTCCTGGCCGCCCTCGCGCATCGCCGAGACGATGTGCCCTCCGATGTACCCGGCTCCCCCGGTCACCAGCCATGTCACGGGCGCAGCGTATCCACGCCCAGGTGTGGCCAGCCCCCTCCGGCCCCGGCGTCCCCCCCGTACGGGTGGACGCCGTGGTCAGGGGGCGCCGGCCACACCCGGCTCACCCCCACCGCGCCTCGTCCTCCGGCTGGACGGCGAAGTTGGGCTGCATCCGGTGCACGTTGGCCGCCTCGAGCTCCTCGGCGACCAGGCGCTTGGGCGAGCGCCGGCCCTTGCCGTTCACCCGCTCCACCACGAGCGCCCGCAGCACGCGGACGCCGTCGCGCCAGGTGTTGAGGTTGCTCTCGCCGTGGATGCGCTCGAACTCGTAGCTCGGCACCTCGGTGATCCGCATCCCGGCCTTGGCCATGCGGGTGTTGATGATCGTCTCGATCTCGAACCCGTCGCCCCACAGCTTGCCGTCGCTGCCGCGGTCGCTGGCGTCCAGCTCCAGCGCGGGCAGGCAGTCGGCCCAGAAGGCGTTGTAGCCGTAGCAGAGGTCGGTGTAGCGGGTGCCGAACAGGGTGTTGGCC